>CABTZX010000020.1 GCA_902489445.1 uncultured Bacteroidales bacterium | reverse complement strand
AGGCTGTGGAAGTGATAACATCTCTGTGGGATCAATTTCAGTTCCCCCTTTACCTTCTGGCAGATGCATTTGAATATGCCAGTACTTGTCTGAGTAGTAGTTCATATCTTGTTTGAGATTAGCTGTCAAAGTTACTGTCTTTTTGTTCTCGTAGGTAGAGGCGGGCGCACATCTCGGCGTCGTCACCCGCACGGTGGTGCGTACCTTCGGGTATGGATAGTTGCCGACAGAGGTAAGCGAGGCTATTGCAGCCGTAGTTGTAGATCTGACGGGCTCGGCGTAGCGAGCAGTCCCACTGTAGCTCCGGAAGGGTGATCCCGTAAAACTGTGCCGTTTGCTCCAAGCAACTTCTATCAAAAGGCGCATTGTGTGCCACCAGCAAATCAAACGTATCTAAGTATTGCGCTTCAATTTCTCGCCACACCTCGGGGAAGCTTGGAGCCTCCTCCGTATCCTCGGGCGTTATGCCGTGGCACTGCACATTCCAGTAGCTGTAGTAATTTCCTTCCGGTTGCACCAGCCAGGAGCGCGTTTCAGCAATCTCGCCATTGCGTACCACACAGATTCCCACCTCGCAAATGGAAGCACGCTTACCGGTAGCCGTTTCAAAGTCAATAGCAATAAAATTCATCGTGTTTATTCAGTTGTAGCCTGATTCTGAGCAGGATTCTCTTTGTAGTACGCCATAAGGTTCGTAGCAAAGTTACACATCTCATCGCGAACAGACTGAGGTTCTTCCACCTCTATTTGGTCCGCCATCGCAAGCAATGATTGGTATAGGTCGTATGTGGGACAGACCTGTAGCTCAAAGCGAGCCACTCCGTCCTCATCCGACGGGAGCTCCTTTTGCGATTTATGTAGCGGGAGCGTGCGCAGATAATCCGCTCCGGTATCGTATGCCTTAATTACCACGCGTTGGATCGGCTCTTGAGAGTGAATAATGCCGCAACAACCTCGGTAGTACTCCTCAATATCAAAGGCTTCGTTCATTTGGAAACTCTTTTCTGTCACTTCGCACGCTAAAATGCGATCCAGAGCATAAACCAAATATACATCCGTGGGGCGATTGCCTCCGTCCCGGCTATTTTGTTCCCTATTATACTGTGAATAGTAGGGACTGCGCGCCAATACGTACCATCTTCGGTTAGCCACCCTTAGGTAGTAGGGTTCTATTTCAAAGCTACACGCTTCCGGCTTGCCAAAGCCTTGATGGGTTATCAGCAGTACCCGATTAGAACGCATTGCTTCCGTAATGAGGTGCAGCCACCGATGCCCCGAGGGAACATTTTCGAACAGGATGCGCCCTTTGAGCTTTTGGTCGGCTTGGATTTGGTTCAGTGTTGTATAGGAATCAATGAGCCAAACACGCAGATTATCGTTCTCTAAATCTTCCGGCACATCAATATAGTATTTGTATCCATCTTTTTTGTCGCACACTATATCTACCTGAAAGATATCCAAAACGGCCTTCCGATGGTTGTGAAACGTGCGCAGCGGTAGTGGCTCGCGGTAGCTCAGCCCGCTATTTTCCCATAGGCGGCTAACTTCCTCATAGGTTAAACGTCCGTACCGACGGAACTGCTCGATCAGCCACACATATCGTCCGAAAATATTTGCCATAACATCTTCATTCTTTTTATCTGTGGCAAAGATACAATATCAGCTATGCCAAACCATAGCACAGCTGATATAGATAAGTTAGATTTCTCCTCTGACAATCTGGCGCTGTAGCTCTTTTGCGCGCTGCTCCATAATTGTTCTCCATAAAAGAGAGCGGTATAGTGCCTCTGCAGGGATTCTGTCCACGTACCGCTCCAAAAACTCAGTGCCGTACAAATGCGATGCCCCTGTTTCGTTCAAGTATGGTTGATCTATCAGTTCAGACCAGTTCCACTTGTCGATAAAGCGATCAATCGTATCATAGTCCAATGGCAAGGACTCATTACCGGACAATTTAGACCAGTCCCAATAGTCGGCAAACTGCTCCAAGCAATCCGGGGTTAGAATTGTTTCACTATCTGTCCAGGAGAGTTTCTTCCAGTCTATTTGATGCTTAAACAGTTCCAGCATTGCCGGTGTCCATAAGATCCTATAGTTGTCGGACACACTCTCCCAGTCCAACTTATCTCTATACTTTTTGAGGGTCTCCGTCGTCCAGGGGAACTCTCCGGAGAGTTCTTTCCAGGCAGCATCATCCAGCTGTTTCTTTAATAAATCGTTTACTTCCATTGCTATAAATATTAATTCTTGTCTGCGCTGCAAAGATACATCATAGGGTGTGCCATATCGAGGTACAGGCTACAGGGTTACCCGGATTTGATCATTTACGCAATAAGAACAAGCTTAAGAAGACTAACGTCTTTGTTTATCAATCCCCACTTGTACCGGCGGAATTGCTTGATCAGCCACACATATCTTCCGAAAACATTTGCCCTAACATCTTCGTTCTTTTATCTGCGGAAAAGTTACAGCTCACATTATGACATCCGAAAGCATAAGTATTACTTTGACCTATTAAAGTGCGCTTATTGAGCAGCGCTATTTCCGTTCCCACTCTTCTCTTCCGGTTCCGAAGGGAGTCTCCGAGATAGTTCGTTCACTTTCTTCTGTAACTTTTTTATTTCGTTCAAAAGATCCGAGTGTGTTGCATCATGTTCGTATACTTCTACGGTTGTTGCAGTAATTACACCGGCCACAAGACTTAGCAAAATATACGAAACGATCAATATATAACTCACAAAATAGAGCCAAGCATACGGATGCACACTCATAATCGGGCGAGCCACATCCGAAGCCCACGCCTCCAACGACATTACTTGAAATAGGGTAAAAAGTGAGCGACTCAATGTGCCAAAGTATTCCGGAGCCGTTGCGCCATAACTATCCGAACCTATGATGGCATAGATGAGTAGCGTCATCCCAAAGAAAACACTCGACCAAGCAACGCGCGGTAGCGATTTGAACATTGCTTCGGAAAAGCGACGCATATGCTTGTTGATGGAAAAGACGCGAAACGTGCGTACTAAGCGCAACAATCGCAAAGCTCTGATGGAGATTAAACTAGGTATCAAGCTCACGGCACAAATTGATGTAACCACTAGATCAAATACATCTCCGGAGCTTTTCCAAAAAGCCTTACGTTTGTAATAAATGCGTACCCCAAGCTCTATAAAAAGGAGCCACAAGCTAATATCAAGAAAAATATTGATCCCGATGGTTAGCTCCGGAAGGCATTTATCATTTAGCAATATAACAAGGCAAGCTACGTTGGATACAATAATTGTATCTGCTACCCAGTCCAGCACACGCAACAACCTAATCTGTTCTTTCGTTTTGCTTGCTTTTCCTTCTTTGGTACTATTTTTCATATGCATCCTAGACTATGGTATTCCGGACGAGAGTGTTAAGGGCATAGGTCAGAACAAACTAGTTATTCCGACCTGTTACCCCCATACTGTGTTAATGACCTCGCCTATTCCAAGTGCGTCCTTCGTTAGTGGAGTAAAATAGCCCCTTTTCGCAAGTTGCCAAAATCTCCTTCCCGTTGTCGGTTAGATCCTGAAAGTTACCCATAGAGGGAGAGGAAGTACCACGAGTATTCCAGGTTCTTCCGTCATTGGTGGAATACTCTAATTTTCTCGCATCTTTCGGGCTAATACGGATTAGCTCCTTACCTCGATTGATCATCTGTGACATAGTGTTCTGTTTGTTTATTGGCTCTCTTCATTAGTAGGGAGAGCACGTTCCTACGTATGTTTTACTTGGTTGCTCGCCACATAAATAAAAGAAGCGTGGGACTGCCGTGCCACGTTCTAAGTCGGAGGTCGTAGGATACCTTGCTTCAGAGAGTATGGAGATAGCAGCCCACGCTATTCGCGTGGAAACCACTATGCTTTCCCTCTGAATAAGTCTTGAATTTCCTACGTTCCCGACTTCGAGATAAGCACAATCGCTTCGTTTTTTATGGGACGGAAGTGACGCTCTCACTTCCGCGCGACTAAGGTACAAACATTTATTGAAAAAAACGAGTTTTCTTCTCAAATTTTTCGGCAAGAAAAGGAAAGAGTAACGTGACGCAATCCCTTGTTCTCCTGTCCCAAACATTCGTACACTATCGCACAAAGCAAATGTCTCCATACTTGTTTTCTGTTGCATCTTTATTTTTTCTCGACGCAAATATAGCACCGAGGGTATGCCAAATCGCATCATAGGCTCTTTTTGATATGGAATGTGTGTATAAGAAAAGTTGTTATTTTTGCATTGGTCGCCAAGGTGGTATCCATAAGTATAGACGATTATGATTACAATAAGTGCGAGAGATTTTAGGGAAAGCCAAGGAAAGTATCTGAAAAAGGCCCTTGATGGTTCCGATGTGATTCTATCGACTCGTGATTATGGGTCATTTCGTATTGTACCCATCAAAGAAAAAGATAGGATATATGACGAAGACGAACTGAACGAAATGCCATAGATGAGTACAATGCCGGAGAAACCACCGCCTACACGGCTGAGGAATTAAAAAAATGGCAAAGCTCTAAAGCGGCATTATGAATATCAGACTGACCAAAGAGGCTAAAAAGAGTATAAGAAGCTCATCAAAAGTGGAAAGAAAAACAGTCTGAAAAGAATTGTTCAGATATTTAGCGAGTTAGAGGTCAATCCGAGAGTGGGAATAGGAAGCCCAGAGCGCCTAAAACACTTTAATGACAGAGAAGTTTGGTCGCGTCAAATAGATAAGAAAACAGAATTGTTTATCTGATACAAGATGACGAATTAGTTGTCCTAGTGATTTCCGTCCTAGGGCATTACGAAGATAAGTAGCCGTCACCGGTAAAAGGTACGGATAAATGGGAACAATGAGGGGGAAGCTAGCTACTTTTCCCTTTTTCTTTAATACTTCAGCTTTACCATACAGAACGCTCTGTTTGTGCAAACGTATATTTCTTTCTGTATGAATATCATTCTTTGTCTTTGAAATGTCATTGTCTATTCTTAGGAGTGTTATTCATTATTATTAGAAATGATTATATTTGCACAGTAATGAACAGAAGCGAATAACGAACAGTCACAATGGATCTAAAGAGCACCACATCGATTAGGATAGATTCGAGTATGCTGGATCAAATCAAGAAGGAAGCAAAAGCGGAGAATAGGAGCTTAAGCAACTACATTGAAACGCTTTTCTACCGGATGGGATACAGACCCTATAATGAGGAGACAGCTAAAGCTTGTTCTGAAGCCAAAAGAGGAGCATTTCAGGGAGAAATAGATACAAGTAGCATTGAAACCATAGATGCCTCTCTTTTTGATGATGAAGAAGCGTAAAGTTGTCTACACCACACGATTTAAGAAAGACATCAAACGATTTAGAAACGACTTAAAAAGGCGAGCCAAAATCGTTAGTGTTATTGATATGCTTGCAAAAGGCTCCGATATACCTGCCGAAATGCATCCCCACAAGTTGATCGGCAACTACGAGGGTTGTATGGAACTGCACATTGAGGGCGACTTGCTTTTGCTATGGATTGAGCAAACAAACGCATATGAGGAGCTAATAGTACTATCTCGCTTAGGCTCTCATTCTGACCTCTTTTAGTATAACCGAATGGAGAAAAATATGGAAAACTATGGATAGGGGAAGGAAAAGCGCATTTTGTAAATAAAAGAGGGGGAGCTGTATGCTTTCCCTCTTTTTTCTTTTCAACTTCAGTTTTACTATACAGAACGCTCTGTTTTAGCTTTACAACTTTCAGTTTGCAATACAGAAGTCTCTGTTTTTGCTTCAGAGCTTTGGGTTTGCTGTATAGAAACTCTCTCTGGGATGTGGTACTATTGGAGCCGAGCTACCCCACTTAAGCTCTCGTTCGGGATTGAAAATTGCTTAGCCGGTGTGAGAAGGTTGAAAGAAAATTCGATCTAAATCCCTATTCGTTTAAGTGGGTGGGGAGCCTCTTTCGGTAACTCTTTATATTAAAGAGAAATGAATTGAATCCGAACCATTGAAAACAAGGAAAGAAAGGAAGCAATCAGAATGACATATTTTCGGTGCTTTGTTGTCCCGCAAGGATTCGAACCTTGTCAAACAGAACCAAAACCTGTTGTGCTACCATTACACCACGGGACAATCGGAATCGGAAAATAACCCCCTATCTTCTCCATCCGGGCGCAAAGGTAATAAGAAAAAGGGGGCCGACCAAATATTTTGCCGTAAAAACGATTAATTCCTTGGAATAAAAGGATGGGTAATAAACATAGAGGGCAGTGCCCCGGGCGTTACCGAGGGAAAAAGCAAATAAGGAAAAGAGGGGAGATAATGGAAAGAGGGTGCGCCCAACCTCTGTTGGACACACCCTCCTCGTATTATACGGAATAGGAACTATCTTACTTCAGTATATTTGAAAATAGTACATATTCGTAGGGAGCTTTAAATTGAAGCATCCGGAGGCCTCCATGGCTTCGTACTGATTCTGCAGGCTTTAACGATATTGCAGGGATGTAAAGCATAGAAAGTATTCGTTTACCTCCAGATTCGAATTCCTCCATAGGCAAAATATAATGTTTTGCAATTGAAGGTTCAGTCTGGAAAGCAATCCTTCTCATTTTATTTCCTTCCTTATCCCTCATATAAACACCATAAATGGTATTATTACTAATTTCAACCTCAAAATAGTTTGCTAAGAAATTGAGATAGGCATTTTCTGATGGAGTAATTTTATTGTCTGTTCCAAATTCCAAAGGCTGCGTCAGATCAATTCCGTCACCATAATCCTTATCATAGTTCATCATGGCTACTTCCGTGCGGTGACCTTGCCAATCTTGAGTACCTTGTTCAACAGTGCAGTCTATCTGGAAAGTTCCTAAAATGAAAGCATCCTTACTTGCCGGGTTTAGGAAATGGAAATAGTAACTCAGTATACCATCTTTTTCTGCAGGTTTACCATCCAGTTCACGCCCTATTTTTTCTTCAGCCTTCTTGATATCGGCAATATCAAAGTCTGAGGCTAGATCCCAGAAGTAGAAGTCCTTAACGATCTTACCCTTCTGGTCGGCACCGCCTTCCTTCACTTCCACTTCGCACTTACCGGCTTTATCGCCCACAGTAGCGGTTACGGTAACCTTACCAATGGCATTAGCAGTAATGGTAAATACGTTATCCTTTTTGTTTGTCACCTTAGCAATTTTATCGTCGGTGCTGGCAACCACAATATCACCGTGCTTCGCACCTTCGGGCAGGATGCTAATGGTGATATCCTTAGTTTCCTGAGGTGCCAATGTCACCTTTTCCGGTTTAATCGTTACGTTAGCAACTTCGTTATTTACGTTAGGAGCTACCGTAACCTTCAAATCGGCAGTTGCTTCAGCCTTATTATTGGCATCAAACAACTTAGCGGTGATGGTGCAGGTACCTTCCTTCAGAGCTTTTACCTTAAGTGTATTAACGTCGATATCGGCGATCGTTTGGTCGCTAACGAACCACTTCAATTCGCTTGCACGGTTTTCGGGCACCACGGTAACAGCGATAGGATCGCTAATGGCACCTTCCATAAGGCTCAATTCGGTAGGAGCAAACTTAATGCTTATTCCGGTATCGGGCTTGTTATTGTCCTCCTTACAGGATACGGCCATAAGCCCCACCATTGCCAAAGCGGCAAATGTTGCAAACAATTTCTTCATACTCTCAATAGTTGATCTGTTTTTACTTTACTAAATAGTTTCTTCGTCACAATCACATGCTTATTCTACGGATATAGAACAAAGCATCATTTTCCACTCTTTTTCTTTCCCTTAACGATAACCTTAATCACACAGCTTTGATTGCCGGCCTTAACGGTTACATCGGTTGTTCCGGCAGATTCACCGGTAATAACTAACCCTTTGGTGGTTGCTATGTTGGTATCGCCGCTCACTAACTCAGGATCGGCAGAGCCAACGGGATCAATCACTATATCCGAAACGGTATAGCTGTTCCCCACTTTTATCACCACATCAGATTTGGTTACGCTTACGCTTTTCACTTCCTGAGTAGGCCACTTTTCTTTAGGTGTGCAGGAAGCGGTAAGCAGCAAGGCACCGAGGGAGAGCGCAAGGGCGCTCGCAAATAGTTTTCTCATCTTTTTTATTACTATTTCTCTTACAAACTGTCAATCTAATCTCATTTTTATAATGAAAGCGTACAGAGTACCTCTCATTACTTGGCAAAGGTATAGAAACAAATTGATATAAGCAAAAGGAATGGCTCCTAACGCGAGTGGGCAAAAGGTACGTACCTATCGGCAGAAAGGTATATAAGTTTCCATCGGGAGGTATATACCTATTGCGAGAAAGGTATATACCTATTTTGAGGGGGTTGTGTAGCTGATAGGAAGAGGATAGGGGCAGGCTGTGCCGAGCGTAGGGATGCATCCGCCCGGGATGGCACAAAATGCATTATCTTTGCACCGATTGAATGAGAAAAAGAGCATGGAGCACAAAATAAAGGCGGTAATAGTGGGATACGGGCACATTGGAGCCGCCGCTGAGCAAGCTTTGCTATCCGCAAGCGATTTTGAGTTATTAGGTGTTGTGCGGCGGCGTGTGTCGCAGGAAGAGCGTTATACGCGCTATGGGAGCCCCATGGTGCATTCCGTAGCCGAATTGGGCATTACGCCGCAAGTTGCGCTGCTCACCTTGCCATCGCGCTTGGTGCCGTCAGCGGCTCCGGAGTGGCTCCGCAAAGGCATCGCCACGGTGGATTCGTTTGATATTCATAGTGATATACCGGCGTTGAGGCGTTCGTTGGCTGCTGAAGCTAAAGCACACGGCACAACCGCCATACTCTCCGCCGGCTGGGATCCGGGGAGCGACTCAATGATTCGAACGCTACTAGAGGCGATGATGCCCAAAGGGCTCACCTACACGAACTTTGGCCCCGGAATGAGCATGGGGCACAGCGTAGCGGTAAAAATGATCGAAGGCGTGCGGGATGCCCTTTCAGTAACAATACCGCTTGGCACCGGTCTGCATCGCCGTATGGTATATGTGGCACTGAACGAGGGCGCAAGCGAGGAAGCGGTGCGCGAAGCCATTTTGCGTGATCCCTACTTTGTTCACGACGAAACGCACGTTTCGTTTGTAAAAGATGTAGATTCGCTTAGGGATCAGGGACATGCGGTGCACTTGATTCGAAAGGGCGTTTCCGGAGATACGCACAATCAACTCGCCTCGTTCGATATGACTATCAACAATCCCGCCCTCACGGGGCAGATAATGGTGGCGGCAGCGCGCGCGGCACTACGCATGCCGAGCGGAGCCTATACATTGCCGGAAGTGGCTCCCATAGATTTGCTACCCGGAGATAGAGAGGAGTGGATTGAACGTTTGTGCTGATATAATAGCAAGTAGCGACAGATTGTACCATAGAAAGCGAAGTTAGGTGCAACAACGAATAGACGCATTACCGTTAGCTACACCAAATAGGTAGATACCTTTGAGTTAGAAGGATAAAAAGGAATGATGCTAAATTATATTGATTGGGCTGTGAACCCCGAAATGTTCACCCTCTTCGGGCGGGGAGTACGCTGGTACGGGTTACTCTTTGGTACCGGATTGCTGGTTTTTGCCCCTTGGATAGCGTTGCGCATGTGGAAACACGAAGGGCTAAACGAAGCGTGGTACGATAAACTCTACTGGACGGTAGTTATTTGTGCTATTGTAGGCGCTCGATTAGGGCATTGCCTCTTTTACGATCCGCTCTACTACCTATCCCGACCGGTGGAAATACTAAAAGTGTGGGAAGGTGGCTTTGCGTCGCACGGAGGCACTATCGGGATTATCCTTGGCGTATGGTGGTTTTCGACAAAGGTATCCAAAAAGCCTATTGTGTGGGCATTGGACCGCATAGCGGTGCCCACGGGGCTGGCGGCAGCCATGATTCGTATGGGCAATTTAATGAACAGCGAAATCTTTGGGGAACCGACCACCCTTCCGTGGGGCTTTAAGTTTCATCGTAGCCGCGAGTGGCACGATCTTTGCACTCAATATGGTTACGAGGTGGCCTGCCATCCTACAGCTATATACGAAGCGCTGTGCTATTTAGCGGTATTCGGCATCTGTATGTGGCTCTATTGGAAGCGCGATGCGGCACGCCGCCGCCCGGGGCTGCTCTTGGGCGTATTCCTCACAGGAACGTTTGTTTCACGCTTTTTCATCGAAATGCTCAAATTGGTGCAGGAACCTTGGGAATTGAACTTAGTTGCCAAAATAGGATTGAATCAGGGACAGCTGCTCAGTATTCCGTTTATAATCGCCGGCGTGGTGCTGACCATCTATGCGCTTGGGAAACCGGCAAAAGAGGTTGCGGCATTACCCCAAACCAAAAAGGGTAACAAGTAGTATCAAATAATAATATAACTCTCTATGTTAGAACAAATAAAAATTACCGACTCTATTTACTATGTAGGTGTAAACGACCGCACCAAGGATCTGTTTGAAAGCCAATGGTCGCTGCCCCACGGCGTAAGTTACAACTCCTATCTGATTGTGGACGACAAAGTGGCGCTCACCGATGGGGTGGACATATGCTACTCGGAGCAGTTTTTGCGCCAAATTGACCGTATTCTGAAAGGCAGACCGGTGGATTACCTCATTGTGAACCATATGGAGCCGGACCACAGTGGCTCTATAGGTATGCTCAAGCGCAAATACCCCAATCTGCAGATTGTGGGGAACAAAAAAACGTTTGGCATGCTTTCTGCATATTACTCCTCGATAGAGGATAACTTGGTTACGGTAGCGGAAGGGGATACCCTATCGCTGGGAAAGCACGAACTGACCTTTATTTTGGCGCCGATGGTGCATTGGCCCGAAGTGATGTTTACCTACGACAAAACGGACAAAGTGCTGTTTTCAGCCGATGCATTTGGCACATTTGGCTCTTTGGACGGCAATGTAAAGGACGTCGATTTGGATAGCGAACTCTATTTCACGGAAATGGAACGCTACTATGCCTGCATTGTGGGGAAGTATGGTACTTTCGTACAAAAGACGTTGAAGAAAGTTCAGGAAAGCGGTATCCCCATTGAGGCAATCTGTCCGCTGCACGGACCGGTATGGACGGCAGAAGCGCCACGCGCCATCGCTACTTACGACCGTTTAAGCCGCTACGAAGCGGGCAAGGGCGCAGTAGTACTTTACGGCTCGATGTACGGGAATACCGCCATTATGGCGGATGCGGTGGCTCGCGGTATCGGGAGCCGTGGCATTAAGCACGTAGTTACGTACGATGCAGCGCGCGCCGATCGGTCGCTTATCATTAGAGATCTGTTTAAATACAGAGCTCTTGCGGTTGGCGCACCCACCTACAGCAACGAAATTTTCCGTCCGGTTTCCCATATGTTAGATGCGTTCAAAGTGCGGGAAATACCCAACCGCCTCTACAGCGTATTCGGCAGTTGCTCCTGGGCGGGTCAAGCGGTGAAAAAGCTTACGCCCTTTGCTGAGGAAATGAAATGGGAGCTTGTGGGCGAACCGGTAGAACAAAAGGGCGCTCCCGATGAAGCGGATTTGGAAAAGGCGTACCGGTTGGGTTGCCTGATTGGGGATCGGCTGAACGAGCTCTATCCGGATGCGGATTGAGCTGTTAGGCAGTCTGTTCCGCGAAAGTATACAAAATGACAACAAAAAAGCTACCTTTGCAGTCGGAAACTGCTACGGTAGGGCAGAGTTTTTGTTATGGCCAAAACGATTAAGATCAAAAAAGGGCTCTCGATAAACCTAAAGGGGGAAGCACCACACACGGTGTTGCCCGCGGTTAAGGGAAGCAATGTGTATGCATTGGTACCGGATTTTTATACCGGCGTAGTACCCAAACCGGCCGTTAAGGTAGGCGATTCGGTAGCCAAAGGAGATGCGGTTTTTTACGACAAACGTTACCCCGAAATGAAGTTCGTGGCACCGGTTGCCGGAACGATTAAGGCAATTAACCGCGGAGCAAAGAGGCATATTCTAAACATTGAGATAGCGAGTGAGGCGTCCGAACAAAACGAACGCGAATTTGCTCCGTTAGATGTGGACAAAGCGACGGCTGACGAAATCAAGGCACGCCTGCTGGAAAGCGGTTTGTGGGGTTTTATCAAACAGCGCCCGTACGATATAGTAGCTCACCCGGATATAGTTCCGCGGGACATCTTCGTAACGGCTTTGTTCACGGCGCCACTGGCTCCGGACTTTGCCTACGTGGTTGAGGGTCGGCAGGCACATTTAGAGCTGGCACTCAAAGCGTTGCGCAAACTCACCCCTGGCAAATTGTATATTAGCGCCGCTAATGCCCTCAACCTCAATATAGAAGGGGTTGAAGAGTACGTGATTGAAGGTCCCCATCCGGCCGGTACCGTAGGGGTGCTAATCAATAAAACAAAACCGATCAATAAGGGTGAAACGGTGTGGACGCTTAAAGCGACCGATTTGCTCGTAATAGGACGGTTTTTGGCTACCGGAAAGGTGGATTTTTCGCGTCAGGTTGCCGTTACAGGCAGCGAAGCTACCGAAAAGGGATACATCCAAGTGCAACCCGGATGTGCGGTTACCGATTTAGTGGGCAGTAAGCCTATGGACAAAGAGGCACACTTGCGTGTAATTGCCGGTGATGTGCTTACAGGTCAGAAGCTGAGTAGCGAAAATCTGTACACGCCTATGGATCTGGATCAAATTACCATTATTCCGGAAGGCGACAACGTGCACGAAGCGTTCGGCTGGATTGCGCCGCGATTTAACCAGTTCAGTATGAATCATAGCTACTTCAGCTGGCTGATGCCACAGAAAAAGTATGCTCCCGATGCCCGCATCAAGGGTGGCGAGCGCGCTATGATTATGAGTAACGAATACGTGCGGGTGTTCCCCCTCGATATCTTTGCCGAACAATTGCTGAAGGCAATTATAGCGTTCGACATCGACAAAATGGAGGCGTTGGGTATATACGAAGTGGCTCCCGAGGATTTTGCCTTGTGCGAGTTCGTTGATTCGTCTAAAAAACCGCTTCAATACATTGTGCGTCAGGGCTTGGACCTGCTGTACAAGGAAATGAATTAGCCGGTTGAAAAACAGAAGCTTATAGAGCGATATGAAAAATTTCTTCGACAAGCATAGGGCAACTTTTAGCAAAGGCGGTAAGTTAGCTTTCCTACACTCAGTGTTTGAAGGCTTTGAAACCTTTTTCTTTGTGCCTAACCAAACCTCGCGCCATGGGGTACACGTACACGATGCCATAGATTCAAAGCGCATTATGACGATGGTGATCATCGCCCTGATGCCGGCATTGCTCTTTGGTATGTACAATGTGGGCTATCAGCACTATTTGGCTACCGGACAACCGGAGGTGACAAATTGGCTGCTCTGTTTTGCATTCGGATTACTGGCAGCACTGCCCAAGTTAATTGTGTCCTACTTAGTGGGGCTTGGCATAGAATTTGCAATAGCTCAGGTAAAGGGCGAGGAAATTAACGAAGGATTCCTCGTTACGGGATTGCTGATCCCGATGGTTCTACCGATTGAAACTCCGCTGTGGATGATGGCGGTAGCTACTGCCTTTGCGGTAATTTTCGCTAAGGAAGTGTTCGGGGGTACCGGATATAACATCTTTAATGTGGCTCTGGTGGCTCGCGCCATACTGTTCTTTGCCTATCCATCGCACATGACCGGTGACTCGGTTTTTGTCCGCTTGGGGCACAGTTGGGGCGTAGGCGGTTCCACAACTGCCGTAGATGCCTTTACGGGCGCTACGCCGTTGGGACAAATTGCCACTGCCGGTCAGTATCCAGCACTCCACAACGTCGTTGGGGACCCCATTTCCTACTGGGATGCTTTTTGGGGCTTTATTCCCGGTTCAATGGGAGAAGTATCCACCTTCTGTATCCTTTTAGGGGCTGCGTTCCTAATCTTTACCGGTATTGCCAGTTGGAAGATTATGTTCTCCGGTGTGGTGGGTGCCGTGCTGATGGCTCTTATCTTTAACGCTATTGGTACTACAGCTTCCATGCAGATGCCTCCGCTGGCACACCTGCTCTACGGCGGCTTCGCCTTTGGGCTTGTCTTTATGGCTACCGACCCGGTAACCTCGGCACGCACGGAAACAGGTAAATGGATATACGGATTACTCGTTGGGGTAATGTGCGTCTTTATACGCGTGCTGAACCCGGGGTATCCCGAAGGTATGATGCTCGCCATCCTGCTGATGAACGTCTTTGCTCCGCTCATCGACTACTTCGTGGTGGATGCTAACATACGGATGCGTAAGAAACGGCTCCTTCAAGCCGGTAAATGATGGGTTACCTCTTTTGAACCAAATGCAATTATGGGAAAGTTGAATAAAGATAGTAACAGCTACACGATCATCTACACTGCGGTGATGATTATCATTGTTGCCGTTGCGCTCGCTTTTACCTCTCAGGCGCTGAAAAAGCCACAGCAGGCAAACGAACGTATCGATAAGATGCAACAAATACTGCGTAGCTTGAAACAAAACCCGGCGGATAAAGCAGACGTAATCGATGCCTACCAAAGCATCATCAAACGCGAAATGCTGATCAACGACAAAGGTGAGATCATAAAATCCTTTGACGGCAACGAGTTGGGCAACAGCGAGGTATTCAAAATGAATACCAAAAACCAGTACAAATACTACAGCAAGGACCAAACCACCCCACTGCCCCTCTACGAAGCAGTTGTGGACGGAACCCCCGCTTACGTAATACCGCTGAACGGCGTTGGCCTGTGGGGCGACATATGGGGCTATATTGCCATTGAGAACGATGGCTATACGGTTCGGGGTATTGATTTTAGCCACGCGTCCGAAACTCCCGGTTTGGGAGCCGAAATAGCTCACGAGCCTTTCTCCAATCAGTTCAACGGAAAGCATATCGGCACCCCTGAAACGGGTGTAGTCGGTATCGCCGTAGTAAAGAAAGGACGGAAGGCGGAAGGTATGGAATACGTAGATGGCGTTACCGGTGGCACGCTAACCAGTAATGGCGTAAACGATATGTTGCGCGATTGTCTCGCTCCCTACAAAGCTTTCCTTGGGAAAGTAGCCAACGGCGAAGTGAGTGCTAACAGTGATAATGAAGCTATAAACTAATATGGATTCAAAAACAAAAGAAGTCCTTTGGGGACCGCTCAACAAAAATAACCCGGTACTGGTGCAGGTGCTCGGCATTTGTAGCTCACTTGCTGTTACATCGCAGCTCAAACCTGCCATAGTAATGGGACTGAGCGTAATCGTGGTAGTTGCCTTTGCCAACGTCATTATCTCGCTTTTGCGCAAGGGAATTCCCACACGCATCCGTATCATTGTACAATTAGTGGTGTGCGCCGCGCTGGTATCCATCGTTAATGAAGTGCTGAAAGCCTATTCCTACGATGTGAGCAAGCAGTTATCCGTATACGTGGGGCTAATCATTACCAACTGTATCCTGATGGGTCGCTTGGAAGCGTTTGCGCTGAACAATAAGCCGTGGGATTCTTTCCTGGACGGTGTGGGCAACGGATTGGGTTATGCCATTGTTTTGGCAGTAATAGCCTTTGTGCGCGAGCTGTTCGGCAGCGGTAGCCTCTTTGGGTATCGCATCATTCCGGATAGTTGGTACCAAGCAGGTTACGAAAACTTCGGACTGATGAATATGGCGCCTATGGCACTGATACTGCTCGCCTGCATTGTTTGGATACAACGCAGCCGCGTTAAGGAGCTTCAGGAAGCATAGTGGGGCAAAGCACAAATTGTAGAATAGCGTATTGAGATTATGGATTACTTAAGTCTGTTCTTCCGGAGTATCTTCATCGATAATATGATTTTTGCATATTATCTGGGGATGTGCTCCTTCCTGGCAGTTTCGAAGAACGTAAAAACTTCGTTCGGGTTGGGAATAGCCGTTACGTTCATACTTACCTGCACATTGCCCATCAACTGGCTTTTGGAGAACTATGTGTTTAAGGAAGGCGCTTTATCCTGGTTAGGCAGAAGCTTTGCAGGTATGGACCTGAGCTTCCTCTCCTTTATCATCTTCATTGCCGTGATTGCCGCTTTTACGCAATTGGTGGAAATGATTGTAGAGCGATATTCGCCTTCGCTGTATAATTCGCTCGGTATCTTCCTGCCGCTAATCGCGGTGAACTGTGCCATCTTGGGCGGATCGCTCTTTATGCAACAGCGTGAGTTTGCCGATCTCGGTGAAGCTACCATCTACGGATTTGGTTCCGGTATCGGATGGATGCTTGCCATTGTGGGAATCGCTGCCATTCGCGAAAAACTGCAATTCTCCAACGTGCCCAAACCTCTCCGAGGTTACGGCATTGTACTCATTATAACCGGATTGATGGGGCTTGCGTTCCTAAGCTTTTCCGGAGTTAAACTCTAATTCTCAAGCTACTAAGAGTATGCAAATCAATTATCTGCTCATTGCAACCGGTGCGGTAGTCTTCCTAATTATCATACTGATTTTGGTCATCGTTCTGCTCGTGGCAAAGAAAAAGCTGATCCCGAGCGGTAACGTAAAGATAACCATCAATGAAGACCGCGAATTAGAAGTTCCCATCGGTGGTACACTCCTGAATACGCTCCAGAACGAAGGCATTTTCCTCTCCTCCGCCTGCGGTGGTGGGGGCACCTGCGGTCAATGCCGTTTACAGGTTATTGAGGGTGGTGGCGAGATACTGCCGACCGAAAAGCCTCACTTCTCCCGAAAGGAACAAATGAACCATTGGCGCCTCGGATGCCAAACGAAGGTCAAGGAGCCGCTCTCCATATTGGTCAACGAATCTATATTTGGCGTCAAAGAATGGGAGTGCGAAGTGCTCTCCAACCGAAATGTATCCACGTTCATAAAGGAGTTTGTGGTCAAACTGCCCGAGGGCGAACATATGGACTTTAAGAGCGGTAGCTACGCACAGATCAAGATTCCAGCATACGAAGTCAACTACAAGGATTTCGACATAACCAACAAGGAGGGCGCCGATCCCTTCCGTGCAGATTGGGATAAGTTTGGCATGTGGGGTATCACTGCGCGCAACACGGAACCCACCGTGCGTGCCTATTCGATGGCTAACTACCCTGAAGAAGGGAACATTATTACGCTGAACGTGCGTATCGCCACCCCACCGATTGACCGCAACACACATACCTGGGCGGCCGGTATTCCTACCGGTATCGCATCCAGCTATATATTCTCCTTGAAGCCGGGCGATAAGGTTACGATGAGCGGTCCCTACGGAGACTTCCACATCAATGAAGATAGCGATGCCGAAATGCTCTATATTGGCGGTGGTGCCGGTATGGCGCCCCTACGTGCACAGTTGCTACATCTATTCCGGACGGAAAAAACAAAACGCAAAGTATCTTTCTGGTACGGAGCACGCTCGCGCAGCGAAATCTTCTATGAGGAGGACTTCCGCGCTATCGAACGCGAGTTCCCCAACTTTAAGTTCGTAATTGCCCTTAGCGCGGCTCGGCCCGAAGATCACTGGGATGGTCCCACCGGCTTTATCCATCAAGTGATTTACGACAACTACCTGAAGGATCACGAAGCCCCCGAGGATATCGAGTACTATATGTGCGGCCCCGGTCCGATG
The DNA here is from genome assembly GCA_902489445.1 of uncultured Bacteroidales bacterium. Lineage (GTDB taxonomy): Bacteria > Bacteroidota > Bacteroidia > Bacteroidales > Porphyromonadaceae > Porphyromonas. The sequence goes on along the minus strand of CABTZX010000020.1, from coordinate 15,611 downwards.
ACTAGCTCCGCAGTGCATATGTTGGATGACTTGGGCGTAGAACCCACGCAGATCCACTTCGATAACTTCGGATAAACGCGTCACATCTTCGGATAAACGCAGCGTAGCTTCGGATGAGTGCGACGTAACTTCGCCCAAGCGCGAAAAGAACTTACATCACTCACCGAACAGTAATACAGAAGCCTTCGGCAGCCACATTCCCCATGTGCTACCGAAGGCTTCCGATTTTTTTCACCCCTTTCTGATAAGCTCACAAGCCCTCTCACAAACCTACCGCCCGCCTCCTCCCATCCCTTGCCCTACCGCCGCGCACCTTCGCGCCATTTTATCTACAGCGGTGCGCCATTCCCCCTTGCTTTTTTCTCATTTCTACTGAAAAGCCGCCCCACACCATCGCCCCTTTGCGCCAATACCTCCCCAATCGGAGTTTATCGGGACTTATCGGAGTCAATCAGAACTTATCAGACAAGCCAATACCGTCCGATAAATCAAATCAAAGCCGATGAAAGCTAATGGAGGAACCTGGGGATGTGCTACGCATCCTATCATACCGATACACCGCTCTTTCTTATTTACCTACAAATTACCCCCGATTTATCGCTGATTAAAATGGCAGTAAATAACCGATAAATCCGAGGTAAACAAAACTCTGTAAGCGAAGAACAGCCCCATTCCTCCCGAGCCACTTCCCCATTTATTCTAAGCAACCACCCCATTTCTTCCGAGTAGCCGACCCAATCCTTAAAAGTAGCTATCACATTCCTCTCGAACAGTCGCCACATCTATCCCAAGCCACTACCCTATTCTATCCTGAAAGCCACCTCATTTATCCCATACTATCGGAGCCAAGGATAAGGGGTAATGGATCGTTTGCGCAAAGGAAACGGAGTGGCGGATGGGAGATAACTAATCCGTAGTACGAAGAAGTTGGAGCGAGGGATGCAAGGTAACGGAGCGCTTGGCCTATGCGGTCGGAGAAAACTCTATAGACTTTCGGAAAATACTCTATAGACTTTTTCGGAAAACTCTATAGACTTTCTGGAAAAACTCTATAGACTTTTCTCGGATACCCTATAGACTTTTTTCCAATACCTCCGTACAAACGCTCGTACAGCTTGGAACCAACGATTTGATTGTATGGGAGCACCGCTCCGTTCTCATCATATAACAGATCCCCTCCTCAGTAGAAAAGAGCGCGAACGTACATAGGTCGCTTGATGAAGGTGCGCTGAGAGGGACGCATTGGTACGGAGGAGTGATGTGGTAAGTGCGTGAGCGTGGGGCGATTTCCCCATAGAAGTTTGGGGAAATGTACGCAGGAGCAATGGCGAGAGTGCACAGATGTGGGGCGGTTCGTGCGTGAGTTGCGGGGCGAAGGTGCGTGAGCGTGGGGTGGCTTTTGCGTGGATTGTCGGGTGAAGGTGCGCTGCGGTGGGGCGATTTCCCCATAGAAGTTTGGGGAAATGTACGCAGGAGCAATGGCGAGGGTGCGCAGATGTGGGGCGGCTCATACGGAGTATATTGGGCGAGGGTGGGTAAGTGTGGAGTGGTTTCTTTACAGGAATGTGGCAGAAGCAGGGGAGGATGGGTGCGGTATCGTAGATAAATGGAGCGGCTCTGTGGAGGAAATGGAGAAGTTCGGTGGAGGCTGTACGTGGCTCTGTAGAGGGGGATGGGTCGATTCGTACGTAATCGTATATATTTGCACCGGAGATGCGGGTCGTTATAAGGATGAATCAAATCGGAGACTTTTATTCTTTGCCTAAAGAGGGACTCGGAATAGCGTGCTAACAGGGCAATAGGGCGAGGTGGATGGATAGTGATATGGAGCATAAACAGATGGAGAATGAACAGATGAGGAGAGCGAATGAGTACGATGTGTCCACGGAGTCGTACGTGGAAAGGAAGGCTCAGCAGGGAAATGATGAACGAATGAGGAAAGTGAATGAGTACGATGTAAGCACAAATGCGTACGTGGAATGGAAGGCGCAGCAGGGAAAGGTGGCGCACATCCGATTAGTCGGTACAGCGACCGAGGATCAGATAAATGATTTGGCGGAGCTCTTCGACCACAGGGATTACGAAACGATTACTATTGATGCGCTAAGTGTAGCGGATATTGTATATGACAACGGAGCTCGTTATACCTATGAGGAAAAAATGAATAATCTTGTTGAATGGAATGAAAGAGTACAGCCACCGCTTATCAAAATGATCATGAACCGAGAAAACGGCAACGAGTTCCAGGTAACTAAGGAAGGAGATATCTTCACGTCCGATATGCAAACACTTATTCATATGCAGCAGGTGCCGGAAACGCTCGTGCTGGATGGGATTGAACGTATCGGGAACTTTGCCTTTTATTGGATAGATGGCATCAAACATATTACCTTAGTCAATGGACTCCAATACATTGGGGAATACGCATTTGCAGGGGTAGGTGGACCGGACACTCTTATTCTTCCCGATTCGATAACGGATTTGGGAAAGGGAGCCTTCAATTGTCGTGATATAGAAAACCTAAGGTTATCACGAAACTTGCGTATTATTCCTGATGAATGTTTCAGCCTTACTAACCTGGAATTTCTTGAGATTCCCTCTTCTGTACGAGAAATAGGCTCAAGAGCTTTCTTTGTAACTTTCCTCAAAAAGGTGGTAATTCCTGAGGGTGTTGAACGGATTGCTGATAACTCATTCTCATTTCTCATAGAAATAGATCTTCCTGCCAGTTTGAAGGAGATTGCATCGGACTTTTATTATGAATCCTTCGTGGATAACGAAGTTTTTCCGCCATATGTTCGCATAAGCGCGGATAATCCCGTCTTCTATGCCAAGGATGGGTCGCTCTACTTTAGGGAAAATGACAAGTTGGCGCTGGACAGTTGCTACAACGGCATACCTGATTCTTATTGCAACCGGTAATGCCAAGTGACAGCAGAGTGGCAACAGGGCAAAAGCGGCAGTCGGGACGATGGCTCCCTCCCGGCTGCCGCTCAACTGTATTATGCTTCGGATGGATGCCTATTCGAAGCTCTTGTAACGCGCCATCATGCAGGCGCCAATCATACCGCTGTTTTTGCCAAGATCGGCAAGCACTAAGCGAGTATCCTGACTTACCACGTTGAGGGTCATGCGTCGGATAGCCATTTCTACCGGTAGACGCAGCGCATCACCAATAGCAGCCATTGATCCGCCCAACACAATTACGTCCGGATTGAACAGATTGATGAGCGCGGCAAGGTGGAAGCCAATTTCGCGCCCCACTTCTTCCAAAACACCATAGCAGAGCATATCCTCTTTCTTTATGGCGTCAATTATGTCCTCAAGGGTAATTTCCTCGTTTTTGCTCACCTTTCCGCTCAGCAGAGAGGCTTCGCCGGCTTTGATGCGTTCAAGTACCTTTCGGTGCAACGCTACGCCCCCTATTTCAGTTTGGATGCATCCTTTTTTTCCACAATGGCAAAGGATCTGGTTATCATAGAAGGTGATATGCCCGAGTTCACCGCAGAAGCCGGATTTGCCGGTGTACACTTTTCCGTCCACAATAATGCCGAGCCCCAAGCCCCAGCTCAGATTGAGGTAGAGCAAATTCTTAACGTCCTGATCGTGAGTAACCCCCTGCGTGTACTCGCCATAGGTCATGCCACGCGTATCGTTATCAATGGTAACGGGTAACTTGAGCGCGTTCTGCAGCAGTTCGGCAAGCGTTTTTTCTTCCTGCAGATCCACAAAAAAGGTATAACTTCTACCGGTAGCGGGGTTAATTCTTCCGGGGAGGTTGATGTTCACATTCAGTATTTTATGCTCGGGAACCTTCTTTTTTTGCAGAAAAGCGCGCACCACGTCAGCTAAACGGTTTATGGTTTCGGATTTGTCCTGTAAAGCAAATGGGACATCGCACTCCGTAAAGACAATTTCGCCGGACAAGTCCATTATGCCCATATTGAGCTTATTGTGCTGCACATCTACACCGATAAAGTATCCGGCTTCGGGATGCACGCCGTACAAGAATGGGTAGCGGCCACCCTGCGTTTCGAGCTTTCCTTTGCGAAGGATGCAGCCGGCAGCCTCCAATTCACCCACAAACTTAATGACCGTAGGCGAACTCAGGGAGAGATGTTTGGCTAACTGCTGAATAGTTGCCCCACCCTGACGGATACAATAGGCAATGATTTCTCTTTTTGTTTGCCCCGCCTTCGTTTGGGGATCAGTTTGTTTGATCAATTCGGGAGTCATAAGCTGTTTGTGTATCTATAGGTTAGTTACATTTAATTATTGATTCGAGGTGCGCCTTTGCGTGAGGAGCGCCGATTGTTACGCTTTTCTCCTCCGCCACGCTTAGCGGAACGATTCGGTCGGTGCGAGCCATTTGAGCGCTTGGGCAGTGCATCCGGACGATATTCGGGTGCATCACCAAGCTCCGGATCGATGGGCATTACATAGAGCTTCTTACCTAAGAAACGCTCCAAATCGGCAAAAGCGCGAAAATCGTCCTCAGTAACAAGGGTGATGGCTATACCGCGCCCATCACTTCCACGAGCGGTTCGTCCCACGCGATGCACATAATCCTCTGCATCGTGGGGCATATCGAAGTTAACCACCACTTCAATATCATCTATATCTATACCGCGCGCCACGATATCAGTAGCAACCAGCATAGAAACGTATCCGCCTTTAAAGTCGCGCATCACCTGTTCGCGCGCACTTTGCTCTAAATCGGAATGCATTTCCGCCACATTGAAGCCTCTACGCGCCAGGTTGGAAGCAAGCAGATGCACCTTACGCTTTGTGGATGCAAAGAATACGCTTTTGCGCTCATCTTTAGTATCGCCCTCGTTTTCGTATAGCGAATCGATGATGCCGAGCTTTTGTGTTTCGTAGCAAAAGTAGGCGCATTGCATGATGGATTCCGGTGGTTTTGCCACAGCAAGCTCCACTTTGACCGGTTCGTGCAATAGAGCTTCGGCAAGCGTGGCTATCTTTGTGGGCATTGTAGCACTGAACATAGCAATTTGGCAATCACCGGTGATGCTCTTTCGTATATTGACAATATCGTCGTAAAAGCCCATATCGAGCATTCGGTCGGCTTCGTCCAGTACAAAGTAGCGAATATTGCTCATCTCGGCAGAACCGGTATAAATCAAATCCAGTAGTCGCCCCGGCGTTGCCACAATAATATCCACGCCCAAACGGGTGCTACGGCTTTGCTGCTCCCAGGCGACACCATCGGTTCCGCCATAGATAGCGATGGAGGAACAGCCTGTAAAATAGCCGAATCCCTGTACCTGGCGATCGATCTGCTGTACCAACTCACGAGTTGGCGCTACGATCAGTGCTTTTACTTCGTCCTGAGGAAATTCGCCCCGATAAATACGGTTAATTATGGGAAGCAGGTATGCGGCTGTTTTACCGGTGCCTGTTTGCGCTACGCCCAATAGATCTTTACCTTGTAAAAGTGCGGGCATAGTAGCCTCCTGGATGGGGGTGGTTTCCGTGAAACCCATTGAGAGAATTCCCTCCAAAACAGGATCTTCTAAATCAAATTCTTCGAATCTCATTCTGCTTTCAACAAACACAAATGTAAGAATAAATATTGATTTAATACATTTCTTACTAATGGCAGACAAAACGAAGCACGAGAAAAGGCTAATTCAGCTCTTACCTCGTGCTTTTATAAATAGTGTATGTGGAACAAAGGGGTATTCTTTATCAGAGAAACTCCCTTATGGCGCGAGCCGTTTGCTCCATTTCCGCCTCGCTCAGCTGCACAGGCTCCTTTGCATAGAAGACGGCTTCGCTCTGTAGCGGTATAAGATGTATATGAGCGTGCGGTACCTCCAGCCCCAACACAGCCATTCCCACTTTGGGACAAGGGAACGCTTTGCGAATAGCAGCGGCAATCTTTTTGGCAAAAGCGGTCATTCGCGCCAGTTCATCATCCGTCATATCGAACAGATAGTCCACTTCTCGCTTGGGAATGACCAGTGTGTGCCCCTGCGCTTTAGGATTTATATCCAAAAAGGCGAAGAACTCATCGTTCTCAGCTACCTTATAGCAAGGAATTTCACCACGAATAATTTTTGTGAATAGCGTAGCCATAGCCGATTACGCCTCCAAAGAGGACTTAATTTCAAGCACTTTGAGACGCAGTTTACCGATAGGAACCTCAATTTCGGCTACTTCGCCCACCTTTTTGCCGATAAGCCCTTTAGCGATAGGCGCATTGATGCTGATCTTATGCTCTTTGAAGTTTGCTTCCAGGTCAGGGACAATGGAATAGGTCACTTCGTTATGTTTATCCATATCCTCGAGCCGAACGGTGGTGAGCAGCTGAACCTTTTCGGTATCCACCTGCTTGGCATCCACAATGCGTGCCTTGGTGGCGGTCGTTTTCAGTTGCGATATTTGCGCCTCCAGCATAGCCATAGCTTCACGAGCAGCATCGTATTCAGCGTTTTCGGATAGGTCGCCTTTATCACGAGCCTCCGCAATCATTTGTGCTATCTTAGGACGTTCCTGACTCTCAAGCCGCGTTATTTCCTCCATCAGCTTTTCGAGTCCCTCCTTGGTCATATAATTGTAATCCATCTCGTATGTGTCTGCTCCAATCGAGAGCGACATCTGCTTTATTCCGTTTTAATATTTTCCTTTTTGGGGTCGATTCTCTCATTTTCTTCCCGGAGAACTAATAAAAAAAGAGGATGAAACAATGTCATTCCTCAATCGTAGTCCTCTGAAAAGAGCCTTTGTACCTCGGGACCCGCTTATGCAACAAAGGCGTGGGCAACACCCCTTCATTGCGTTTGCAAAGGTAACAAAAGAATGCCAAATAAACAGCCGATTAGTCATGCCCTCGCCCCCTGTTTTGCAAAACTCATATACCTTTCGCGCGAAACTTATATAAGTATGGCGCAAAACTTATATACCTTTTATACAATAGGTATATACCTTTTGCGGAAAGGTTTTTGGGGAACTCTATTGCTTAGGTATTCCTAATGCCCCAGCTATTTGTTTGTCTTGCTGCTTCCCCTCATATGAAGGCTTTTATGATCGTATAAAAAGGAGAACTCATTGTATAGTTTTGGGCAGAATACTATTGAGTTGGTAACTATTTATCAGGATAATACCCAAAGATAGGTACTTCCATAAAACGCATTCTTGCCTTACTTTGCAAGTGTAAAGTACATAGGTAAACCACAAAAGAACAGATTTATTGAGTCCATATAATCTATTGATAAAAGTGAAACAGAGCTTTTCCTTATTTGCTAATCTTCTTATCTGCATACTCGTTGTAGCGATGCCCTCCGTTGCTCAAAACAAGGTTATTCTAACCGGTAGCGTAACGGATGCCGAAAGTGGCGAACCCCTCCCCGGCGCCGATATATTAGTTGCCGGAGAACGAACCGGAACGGCTTCTGATTATAAAGGGGCTTTCAAGCTCTCTTTACCACCCGGAAAGCATCGGATAGAGGTTTCTTTTTCCGGATACGAAAAGCAAGTAATTGAACAGAAATTCACCCAGTCATCGTATCGTTTTGACTTATCGCTCAAGCCGATACAAACCACGTTGAATAACGTTACCGTAGTAGCCAAAAGCCGTGGACAAAAGATGCGCGAAATGCCCTCTTCCCTCGCCGTTGTGGAAGCAAAGGAGCTGAAAGGCAGAACACTTACTACAGAGGAAGTTCTCAATAAAACCATTGGTGTAAAGGTGAACAAAAACGGCGGTTTGGGCAGTCGTTCCCGAATTATCGTTCAAGGAATGGATGGGAAAAGAGTGGGCGTTTTTGTTAACGGCATTCCCGTAGGAAACTCGGAATCCTTGCAGGCTATGCCCATTCCTACCGACAATATAGAGCGAATTGAAGTATATAAGGGCACAGTACCTGTATGGCTCGGTGGCGATGGTATAGGTGGCGCAGTCAACATTATACTGAAAGAACGGCTACAGAACCATATTGATCTATCCTACGAAGCCGGCTCCTTTTGTACACATAGGGGTTTTCTTTCCGGAGGATATATGTTTCCCAATACCGGGATGCGGATCTCTGTAAACGGAACTGCGGATTACTCCAAAAACAACTATTCGTTTCTTTCACCTTTTCAAGAGGGTCTTGTTGTGAAACGCACCCATGACGTGTTTCGCAATCTTACCGGAGATATCGGTGTTGAGTTTACTAAATTGTGGTTTGATAACCTCGCGCTCAATGTGGGATATACCAATATTTACGATGAAGTTCAGGGTGGGCTGATGACTATTCAAAAGCCTGTACATCACGCCCATACACATACAAACAGCTTAGTTGGATCCATTTCCCTGCGGAAGCGCTTATTGGCGGATCGCTTGGATATGTCGTTTATGGGGATGATTGGACAAGGAACGTTCAATTTGGTGGATACTTCGCGCTATTGCTACAACTACGATGGCTCTCGTTATCCCAGTCCACACGGAAAGGGGGAGATTGGTCTTGAACCACACGATTCTAACGACAAAATGCTCAAAGTAACCACACTGTTACGCACAACCTACTCCTTTAACGATGCATTTTCCGTCAGTTTGAATTCATCCGCACGCTACGATCGCAAAAGACCGAGCGACCCACTTGCCGACAGCTATCTTAAATACCCTGTAAGCGGTTATCCTAGCAATGTAACAGCCGTTATCACAGGACTGAGCTATCAATACTCGTTTCTAAGCAATGCGCTGGTTAATGAGGGCGGCGTGAAGCATTTTTTCTTCCACTCCAAGGTACTACCTCGAACATTCACGGCATTTCAGATAGAGCCGGAACTAACAGAAAATAAGAGCCATAGCGTTGGATGGAGTGAAGCACTTTCCTGGAAACCTGCCGAAAACGCTACCATAAAAGCCTCGTGCCAGCGTATGCTTCGCATTCCTACAGCGGATGAGCTCTTTGGCGATGCAGTGATGATACTTCCTGCTGATAAGCTTCTTCCGGAGAAATCTTTCAATATCAATCTCGGTACCGACGTACTGATAAATAGCAATAATTATCCGAACTTCCGTTTTGACGTAAATGCCTATTACATGTACCTCAGCAATATGATTCACATGGATATGACCGGTGGTATGCAGATGCGGCATGTCAATATAGGCAAAGCACGTACTTTTGGGGTAGAGGCTGAGGTAAAAAGTGACCTGGCAGGTTGGTGTACACTTTCAGCTAACGGAGCATACATTGATACTCGTGACAGAACGGAAAAGGCTCTTGGTGGCGGTGATAACTTTCACTATAACTATCGTCTGCCCAATATCCCTTATTTCTTTGCCAATGCTGAAGCAAATGTACACTTTTCCGATCTATGGATTCGGCACACCTATCTCTCCCTCTTCTCATCCATAGAATACACCGAACAATTCAGCTATGATTGGGAAGCAAGCAAACGGAATTCAATGGTTATACCACGCAAATGGAACTGGAATGCAGGGCTATACTTTTCCTATGCAAATCGGTATCACTTTACCTTTGAAGCACACAATCTATTGAATAAAGAGCACTGGGCTGAGTTTCAGTATCCTTTGCCCGGACGCTCATTTCATCTCAAGTTCATGATTACACTCATATAAAATCGAATAATAATTATGCAGAAAACAAAATCATTTATGCTGCTAATGGCAGCTGTAGCAATAGTTGCTACATTTACTTCATGCCAAAAAACGGGCGGAGGCGATGAGCCCAAAGAAAAAGATGTACACCATTACGTTTACATCGCGCACGCCGGAAAATCGTTCCACGTAACCACTTTTGGTGATTTTACGGAGGGAACCGTTTCAACCTACGAAAACGCTATCACATTGCCCACCGGACATGCATTCTTGGAAAAGTATGGGAAATACGTGTACGTAATGGTTGGTAATATGATGGGAACCGGTGGCGAACAAAAACTATATAAGTATTCACTTTCTGACAAGGGACGTCTTTCTGATAAGCCGGAAGCGGTACTTTCGTTTGCCAATTCGCCTAATGTGGTAGATATTGTCTTTGCATCCGAAACCAAAGCATACGGTGTTACCTCAGGTGGACAAGGCAATATCATCATTTTCAACCCTACGGAAATGAAAGAGATCGGTGCTATTGACATTTCTTCCTATGCAAAGGGCGTTGTCAAGGACGAAAAGGGAAACGAATATCCTGATCACGATCCGGATGCCGGAAAGGGAATTATACGAGATGGTAAGCTTTACGTTCCTTTTACTCAAATGAATGGGATGGCTCTTGCCGATGCTCCGGCAACAGTGGCTATTATTGATATAGCTACAGATAAAGTAGAAAAGGTAATCACCGATGATCGTGCCAACGGATTGGGTATGGTGGGACATACAGAACCGGTGATGGACGAAGCCGGTAATATTTACTTTTACACGGGTCCTCTTGCAGCTATGATGGGCGCAATGGGTATGCCGTGCAAAGATGGATTGCTTCGTATCAAGAAAGGCGAAACGGAATTTGACAAAGATTTCTATATGAGTCTTCAGTCTGTTCCCGGAGCAGAAAAAGGATCCTATGGGATGTATATGATTTATGGGGGAGAAGGTAAAGTCTACATTTTCCTGAATATTCCGAGCAAAATGATAAACAACGATCCTTCGGATGATGCCAATAAACCCTTCGTACCTTACGAAGTGGATCTCTTCAATCGGACAGCAAAAGCACTTCCTTTACCAGCTTCCACCGGATGGGCAGCTAATGCAATTATTAAAGCGGGAGATATGATCTATTTTGGAGAGCAAACCGTGAATGGGACAGGCTTCTTTGGCTATAATACAAAAACAGGGAAAGCGGATCAAAAGCCCGTAGTGACTACTCCAACCGGAGCATATAAAATAATTAGAGGAATATAGAGCTATGAAAAAAGAAATAAGAATTGCACTCTTGTGGGGGATAATTGCCATAGGTCTGCTTTACCATACAATAGTAAGCATGATGCCACTTTTTTGGGGCGGTGATATACGATTAGAGGGAACTACCCCTGACAATGCCGCTTTGCCGATGGTGTTCTCAATGATCTATTGCTTTTTCGTACCGGTTATAGCCATTCTGCTAATTAGCTATTGTCACGGAAAGTGGGTTCGTATTACAGAAGGTATATTGGCTATTATTTATTGTATCGGAAATCTCTTTCACATGAGCGATCTGATCAAAACATTTTCGTGGGAGCAGCTCTTTGTTTTGCCTCTGATTCTATTTGTGAGCATTTTGCTACTCATAGAAACTTGGAAAAAGGAGAAAACAAAGCAAGAAGTGTAGTTCTGACAAAATACTCTTGGCAAAGGAGCTTTGGATTGCACGATTAGATCGGCAAAATTCGTCCGGTAAAAGCCGGAGAAAACAAAATAGGTTCGGTAGGCACTGCCTGCTGAACCTATTTGTTTATAGGATAGATATTCTAATCTTTACTGATTGTCATTTTTTTCTTTCCATTAATGCTAAAAGGCTCTATAAATGAAGAAAATAGCCTCTACTTGAGTAATTCTACTCTTCATCACCAATATAGCGCAAACTACTATAAGTATTAGGGGTTATTGCGTACTGCCTATTTCGCCGGTGATTTGTATCTATAGCCATTTGAGGCTCTATGAAAGATCTATTCCAACATGTCCTATCCGCGGAATGAGAAAAAACTCTATCTTTGCGCTCGGTATGAGACGGAATGGAAATAGTAAAGTACGTTTTACAGCCGTAGCACTCTGTTTGTTAGCGGCTCTACTACCCTATTTCTTCCAAACAAGCACGCACGTACATATTACCTCCGGAGCGCAAGAGGAAACGCCCCTCACTACGAGCCACTCGGATGATTGTTTGTTGTGCCACTTTGGTACCGCCTCCGCTATTGACGTAGCACCTGTAGCTCTACCCTCTGTTACCGAATCGGTTACAGAGCTTGCCGGTCCGGCCGTTCTATTCTGTGCGGCAGCATGGCAAACGGTGCTTTCTCTGCGCGCACCTCCTATCCTTTAGTCAGAATCCACACCGATTTGTGTTTGGCAACGGCTCCTCTGTAATAGAGCTTGTTGCGTACCTCCTTCCCCAACTTACGCAAAATGAGGAAGGTTGTGTAATTCGTTCAACTAAAGGATATTATTATGCGAAAACGCATTACGGCAATAGTTATTGCCATTTCAATACTTGTTCCCGGCATGGGAAGGCTCTGTGCGGCTCAGGATGCTCCACGGGATTCGGTGCACGAACTACCCGAAGTTACCGTCCGAGCACGACACGACAACCGCCCTGCTACCGTAACCGCTACCACTATAGGCACCGCTTCGATGCGTGCTGCCCTTGGCGCGTCACTGAGCGAGCTAATTGCTCATACGAGCGGTATTAGCACCATCGCAAGCGGTGCTACCGCCTCTGTACCGGTACTGCACGGAATGTATGGGTGCCGGCTACCGATTATCCAAAACGGAGCACGCCTTGCCGGCCAGCAGTGGGGCGTGGAGCACGAACCCGAAGTGGATATCGAAAGCAACCATTCGATAACCGTAATCAAAGGTGCCGATGCGCTTCGTTACGCTTGCGATGCTTTGGGCGGAGCCATTATTGTGGAGCAACGGCCTCTGCCCTATGCCCGCCCCGGATATTTGGGACGTGTGGCAACGGGATACGAGTCCAACGGACGCACCTATACATTAGCCACCGAGCATGAAGGATGCTTTAGCCGGTGCCCCGAGTGGGCTTGGCGCATCAGCGCTCATTACGGCAACGGAGGCGATAGGACAACCGCCCGTTATCTGCTTAATAATACCGGTACAAGGGAGCTACACTGGGGCGGATCCGTAGGCAGGGAGAAGGGACGCTTCCGCATTGAAGCCGGATTTAATCGCTACGACCATTTGTCCGGTATTATGCTCGGTGCCTCTATAGGAAGCGAAGATATTCTGCGCGAACGGCTGGCTCTGGGGCGACCGCTGTACACAGAGCCCTATTCGCGTCACATCGATTATCCCAAAGAACGCGTTATCCATTACACTGCCCGGCTACGTGCTTCCTATCAAACAACGTGCTACGGTACCTTTTCGTGGCAGAGCGTGCTGCAACACAATAATCGACGCGAATGGGCAATACGTCGTGCTGAGCGCTCCTCTATACCGGAAATGTCGCTTCGCCTTACCGATCAACGGCACCGCTTGGATTGGGAGTATACCAAAGGAAAGCACCACAGCGAAGCCGGTACCTTCTTCTCGTTCGCCGAGAACCATAGCGTGACAGGAACCGGCGTTGTTCCCGTGATACCGAACTATACTGAATCGTGCTTCGGTTCCTTCGCTTCATATCGCTACACACTTGACAAAGTGACGCTTTCCACCGGTATTCGCTTGGAAGGCAGGCATACCGAAGCGGCAGGGTACGATATCACCGGACACCGCTATGGGGGCGGAAAGTCGTATTTTGTCCTTGGTGCCGGAGCCGGTATGGCTTGGGCGCCCACCCCACACTGGAGTTTTACCGCACATTTAGGCTACGGAACGCGTACACCCAATGTATACGAGCGGTACAGCAACGGCAATAACCTCGCAGCAGGTATATACCTTTTAGGGAAGCCGGATATGAACCCTGAGCGGGGCCTCAAATGCATTGCTTCGCTTGCCTATCGATCTGAACGCATCTCACTATCTGCGGACGCTTATTGGCAACACATCCATGACTATATCTACGATGCGCCTACAGGCGAAGTGATCACGGTACTATCGGGTTGTTATCCGCTTTTCCGTTATCAACAGACCGCTGCTACGCTCTACGGTATGGACGCCGATCTGTCGTTTGCCTTTACAAATTGGCTTTCCTATAAGCTTTCCGCATCGCTTATCCGCGCGAAAGACTTGAGCGCAGGGCGCTATTTGCCCTTTATGCCGGCTCCGCGCCTCCGTCAGGAACTGAGTTTCTCCACACATATTGGCAACTCATCGCTTCGTTTCAGTGTGGCGCATTATTTTGTTGCTAAACAACGCTGCTTTGATCCGGCAAGCGATCTCCTGCCCGATACTCCGCCTTCGTACCATCTCTGGAGCAGTTCCGCCGAATTCGGCACTCCTCTCCCTCATAGAGCACGCTTACGTTTGGTTCTGGAGGGGGACAATCTTCTCAACAAAGAATATAAAGAATATACCAACCGCGCCCGCTATTTCACCCACGAAAGGGGGCGATCGCTGCGTGGCGCACTAATTATTACGTTTTAGTATTATGACAACAAAAGCATTCTTACGTACAACCGCACTCTTTGCGGCATTTCTCGCCTTGTTCGCCGCCTGCAAACCGGTAGAGCCGAAAGACGAGACTCAAAACAAACTTCACGATGATCCGGTCAAAATGGTAGTTCGCCTTGTGGAATGCCATCTGCACGCTCCGTGGAATAAAGTATCCGAAATCGGCGGCATTCACCAAAATCCGCCCTCTAAAGGGCTTTATCTCAAGCGGATGCAACAAATCTCTTACGAACTGAAAGAGGGCGTCGGCTGGCAACTCTCCGAAGGAAGCGACAAACAGTTCTACGTAAAGCAGAACGCCCTCTACACCTCTTACGGCGAAGAAACACCTGCACCCGTCTATTTGCTCTTTATTGACTATTACGACCGCCACGGCAAGCTGATGAATGGGCAGTTTGTAGAGAACGGACAGGACCGTATTCACCGTCATTTTTTCATACCCGAAAATGTGAAACCTACCTTCGATGGCGTTGCTGAAGCGGACGACAGCGATCCCTCCACCCTTGTTGATTATCTCTATTTAGATACTAACCCTTGGAACAAAACGCACCACAGTGGCGAAGCTAAGATAACCGGACGCGATAACCCCATAGGATTTAAGGGCTGCATCCGTTTTCTCAAGGCGCGCAAGAGCTTCGACCTGCGCATACGTCTCTACCACGGCTACCAATCGAAGGTCAATCCGCTCACCGGCAAGCACGATCCCTTCTACAAGCCGGGTGGTGTACTGGTGCAGCAAGGTACTTGGGATGTCAATCTCGCTATTCCCGTAACCGTACTGATGAACAACGAAGAGCTGATTGATGTGGAGGAACGCACCGATCCGGCCTCCATACCCGAGGATAGCTTGGATGCGACCTCCAACCGTGCCCTGCATAGCATTATGCACGCCTTTGGCATTTCGTGGGAAGAAGCGATCCGCGAATACATCCGCTACGTCTACCAAACGGACAATAGCGGCGAAAACGCGCCTCTTTGGATCTAGCCATCCCCACCGGACCTACCCCTCACTCTCTTTTCCGCAATAACCGTAGATCCTCCTATTACCGCTGTTTAACCCATTGTTAATCGGCGGTAATAGGGGGACTTTTTTGTTGTGCGGAATAGAGATGTATTCCTACTGAAGGAGAAAAGCCACTTTCCAATAAAGCAGATAGCTCCGCCACACCACTGAGCTCTATAAATCCGCAGTTTGTTGCTATCGCCATATAGCTCCGTATCACAAAACATTTCCTTATTCATTACCCCCGCTACACTATTGCCATCACTGGACTAGGCACATTCATCCCCCCCAATCTGCAATAGTTGCTGCCATGGTCTGCTTCAATACGTTTCAATACAGTTCGATACGTTAGGATACGTTACGATACACTTCGATACAGTT
>CABTZX010000019.1 GCA_902489445.1 uncultured Bacteroidales bacterium | reverse complement strand
GTATTAAAGTGTATTATAGCGGAGCGTAGGCTGGGTTTATCGGAGTTTATCAGAACTTATCCGAGTTTATCAGAATTAATCTGATTGGTTCTGATTAGCTCCGATTGGTTCCGATTAGCTCTGATTGGCTCCGATTGGCTCCGATTAGTTCCGATTGGTTTGGATTGGTTCGGAAACGCAGTAGCACCCGCGTCCGCGGGCGCTACTGCGTTAGGCGGCAGGGAGCGACGTGTGTGCGTCGCGCCGCGTCACGTGTCGCTGATTTTTGCTGTTTTGCCCTGCTTTTACGCAGGCAAAAGGGTTTACTCGTTCTTTTCCGCTAAAGGCAGGCGGAGTAGGGGTTACTTGCTCTTTTCCGCTACAGGCAGGCGGAATAGGGGCGTATCGTCTATTTTATCCGTTGTTTCGGTTCCGTCCACAAAGTAGCGCGGTTGTACGGAGCGGATGCGTCGCGGCTCATCGTAGCGTATTGTCAGAAGGTATTTCCGGCTTTCGTAACCGCTGCGCCGGAGCGTTACCTCTACTTCGTAGATTACCGCGGGAAGTCTGTTTATTTTGTCGTAATTGGGCGGATAGATAAAATGGCCGTCGCTAATGGAAAGCGCGTATGCGATTCCCTCTTTCCCGCTTACACGCCCCAGATCCACTCGGACGCCTCCATTGCCAAACTTCTCGTCCGTAGTACAGCGAACAAGCCGGGTAGTGACCTGCCAATCCGGAGATTCATTTTCCGCGATCGGCTTTCCCTCGTCATTGCACAAAGCAATGTAATGTTTGTGAGCAAATGGTGCATTCGTGTTTTTAATGCCGTTGCACGATGTCCATAAAAGGGTGAGCCCTATTGTCATTAAGGCATACAGCGTGATACGATTCGTTTTCATCTCTTTCATGCTTAAGTATGTTGATGCGTTTTATCTAATCATTTCTATCTCAAAGATACAAAAAAATCTTTATTTCGAGGATCCGTTACGGTATAGGCATTTCGCGGTGAGGATTAGGGAATAGGGGTGGGTAGGTTATCGGTAGGAAGCGGCTCTCCGGTGCCGGCATCCCATTCGGTGGCGAGAATGTTCAAGTGCCCTTTTAGGTTATAATCCACACCGTCCGCGCCTTTGGCGGTAATTACGTAGTAATAGGCACCGGTGGGCACCGGTTTTCCGTTAAACGTTCCGTCCCAGCCTTCATCGGGATTATCCCAGGAAAAGAGCAATTTGCCCCAAGCGTTGTAGATGTATCCTTTGAATTGAGTGAGCGAGCGGTGCGCCACGCGGAAGCGGTCGTTCACGCCCGGGGAGGAGAAGGGGGTGAACGCGTTAGGCACTTCGAGCCGTGACGCGGCTATATCTATTTTGTAATCGGCATCGGTTGCGGTGCACTGACCATCGCGGGAGAGCGCTTCCACGGAAATGAGGTAGCTGCCCATCTGCGTAAACGTGTAGGATGTTTCGGCACCTTCGGCACTAAAAAGCAGGGGTGCCTCGGCGGAGGTGTGCTGCGCGGAGACGATGCGCCAGGTAAAGCGCGCCGCTGCTGGCTCGTTTGCAATCGCTTTCATCGTTATTTTGAGGGGCGCGCCATAGGCACTTTTGGGCGCATTGGCAACGCTATCCGCGGAATTATTCTCAATTTCGTATAGTGCGTGCAGTTCGATGCGCCGCGCCGGTAGCAGGTTGCTTTCAAGAGCGGGTTGATTTATGCCCAAAAGAACGGTGAATTGGTCGCCCAACAGCGTAAAACGGGTATCGGCAAGCGGAGCAAATAGCTCTAATCCTTCGTTGCGGAGCGGTAGCGAAGCCTCGGTTTCCTTGGGAACGAAGCGATGAGCCGCCTCGTCGTAGGTTAGATCGGTATAAACGATGCGGAAATGACGCTCCAAAGTGCGCACATTGCCCTGCGGTGTGTAGCATTGCCACGAGGCAAAGGGGGTATCCGCGCGCAAAAGCAGACGCTCGCACGGCGCGTTAGGGTCGTACTCGGCGGTAAGCGTGCCTTGTGGCAGTGGCGCGCTCTCGTAGCGGGCAAGCCAGTAATAATCGGGCAATCCGGAGGGTTTTTCCACTACATAGCCGCAATCGGTATCGGGATTGGCGAGCACAAAGGCGGAACCGTCGTGCGTAGCGCTCGTCACTTCAACGGCATCGGCGGCAGCTTTTGCATACTTTTTGAGCTTACTCCCGGCAGGCGCCTCTATACGTATGCTAAAAGTGCCGGTAAGGGGGTGCAGCACAAAGCAGTGCATGCGCTCGCCCTCGGGCGTTTTCATGGGCGCGAGAGCGCATCCGGAGCCGGTAATCTGCGCTTGGGCACACAGTGCCGAGAGCGCGAAAAGGAGCAAAACAAGAATACTTTTTTTCATAGAGGTATACTGTGATGCCGATCCACAAAGTGGCTTTTCCGGAGGAAACAGGCTTCCGGCAGCTCGGAAGGGGTGAGTGTGGGCGGCGTTTTGAATAATCCGTACAGAGCGGAGCCACTACCGCTTAGCGAGGCATAAAAGGCACCTTTGCGCAAAAGCAACTGTTTTAGTTCGGCGAGGAGCGGATAGCGCGGGAAAAGCGCCGCTTCAAAATCGTTGGAAATATCCCTTTCCCCAAAGGGCAGGGGGCTGTTCCATTGCGTTTTCAGTATACCTTTCATTGCGGGGATGCACTCGGTAAGCGCGTAAGCCTCCTTTGTGCTGACCGCTATGGGCGGTTTCACCACAGCGATGTAAGCATCTCGCAGCTCGGGGAGCAGCTCCAGTGGCTCCAGATCGGTACCGATTCCGGTAGCGAGCATGGGTCCGTTGTAGATAAAGAATGGCGTATCGGCACCCGCCACGGCGGCGATTTCAGCCAATTCGGATTTTGCAATATCCAAATGCAATAAATCGTTCACGGCGCGCAGGAGCGCCGCTGCATCGGAGGAACCGCCCCCCAAGCCGGCTTCGGAGGGGATTTGCTTGATTAGCTCTATACGGAGCGGCGGCACGGCATATCGGCGTTCCCTGAGTGCATGCAGCACTTTGAGCACACTATTGGCGGAGGGATCGCCTTTTACCGGTAATCCCTTGAGTAGGAAGTCATCCGCCGTCAGCCAATCGGGGGCGGTTACCTCCAAAATATCGTATAGAGGAATCGGCACCAGGCAGCTTTCGATAGTATGGTAGCCATCGGGGCGCAACCCGGTGATATAGAGGCCGATGTTTATTTTGGCGGGAGCAAATCGAATCATAATAGTTAAGAATGCTTTTGTGCCGTTTCGCTCGCTTTCAGTCGCGCTACCGTATCGGGAAAGAAATAGCGCGCACGCTCGGAATCGGTACCTTTTCGGTACGCCTTATAGGGATCGGATTGCTTGAGGAGTGCACGCTTGATAATGGGCGCGAGGAGCCAGGCGCCAAAACGCTTCCAGCAGGGCGTGGCTTTGCGCGTCATTTCGTAAAGGGATTGCAGCGTATCGCGCCGGAAATGTACAATCTGCTCGAGTTCGTCGCCATCCACAAAGATGCCGCAATGATAGTTATGTTCGGCAAAAGCGCCCTCGGGAAAATCGAGCTTGCCCAAGCCGGCGATCTCAAAGTTGCTTTGGAGGAACTCGTCGTAATCCACGCGGCACTGCTCGCCACCGCCCAAATTGAACGTTTTGCCCTTTAGTTCGTCGAGGTGCTCCAAGGCATTTACAAAAGCGCGTGCCGTATCGCGCG
The DNA here is from genome assembly GCA_902489445.1 of uncultured Bacteroidales bacterium. Taxonomy (GTDB): domain Bacteria; phylum Bacteroidota; class Bacteroidia; order Bacteroidales; family Porphyromonadaceae; genus Porphyromonas. Next base: position 32,953 of record CABTZX010000019.1, on the reverse strand, counting down.
GCGTAGTGAACTCCATTGGCGTGGCAAGAGGCATGAGGAACATAATACCGGATACGTGGTGATTGCCGGCACCCATAATGGCGGAGAGGCGAAAGATGGTGCTATCCAAATTGCTTTCGCGGATCAATTGCTCCATTTTGACCTTCGTTTCGGCGTAATTATCGCCTACGGATGGGCGGAGGGGATCACCCACGCGTATTTCGGGGTTGGTAATGCGGTCGCCGTACACCGCCACGGAGGAGCTGAACAGTAGGAAGCTATTCGGTGCATTGCGCTCCAGCGCGTCAATTAGGTTACGCGTGCCGCCCACGTTGATCGCTTCGGTTAGGGCAGGATTCCGATAAGCGGCGGGCGGAATGAGGGAGGCGAAGTGCAGGGTTACGTCTACGCCACGGGTAGCCTCCTCAAGGGTTTGCACTTTGGTTATATCGCCGTACTTAGGAAGGATGCGCCGTTTGATGCGATCCTTCAGTTTATCGAAAAAGGCAAGGGACCTTTTTGTTTTCAGATCGAAGGCACGGATCTCGTAGCGATCGGTCATTTTGGCGAGCTGCATCAGCACCTCTTTGCCCACATTGCCGGTGGCTCCGGTAACGAGCACTACCTTTTTATCGGGGAGGGATGGGTTCATTGTTTTATTGCTTGGTTACGTTGCCACGCATAGGGGGAAAGGGGCTTAAAAAAGGTATATACCTTTTGATAGAAAGGTATATAAGTTTGCAACGAAAGGTATATACCTATTCAACGGAAGGTATATACCTATCGGGAGGGCGCTGCGATGCATCGCCTCGGGGCAGTACCGGGGAAGCACCGCCGCACGGCAGTATACTCCCCCGGAACCGATTGGTTTGCACAAAAACAAGGAACGCGTTAGCGAATACCGAGCTTAGCCTTTATGGCAGCCGGTATGGCATTTTTGTGTACCACGATGTTCATCGTGCGGCCTGCCACGTAGTTTTCGCTCACGTACCAGATACCTTTGTAGGCACCGGCTTCGCCCCACGAGTTCTTTACCATAAAGAAGGGACGGCCTATCTGGTTCTTTGCTTTTCCGAAGATAAGCATTCCGTGATCGTCGGTCAGGGTGAAGTTATCGAAACATTCCTGGCGATATTCCTGCGTAGGATTGATTTCGGGGCAATCGGGGGTATTGATGATGCGCTTGATTTCGTTCTGCCGATCGGAATAACTGAGTCCGATCCAGCGCGCCTGGTCGCTGCCGGCGGTTTGGATGGCCTCTACGTCGGCAAGAACGCCAATTCCGTCGCGGTTAAAACCGGCTTCGCTCACGTCGGCACCCCATGCAATGGTGTAGCCGTTATCGATGGCGTAGTTCATCACCTGCATCAGTTCGTCGATGGGAATGTTATAGCTGGTGCTCCAACGCCAGTTGTCTTCGATTTCAAGAGCGAAGGGCTGGTAGAAGGGGTGGTGCGTGTAGCTGGTGAGGGATACATAATCGTCGAAGTTCAAACCGAGCGTTGCGGCGTAGCTCTTCGGTGTATAGGTTTTGCCCTGATAGGTGAATTGCGTGGGGATGGCACCCAAATAGGCATCGATAATGCCTGAATATGCCTTGCGCCACGCCGTGGAGAGCTGGCCGTTATTATTCTTAATCACTTGTTCGAGGAAAGCTTTGCTCACGCCTTCCATTTCGTTGTGGGCATTTTTCTTGGTGCCGTAGTTCAAACCGGTCATCACTTCTTCGGGAACAATGCCGTAGTGCTTGAGCACATAGAGCACATCGTAGAACGAACCGCCCTGAGCAAAGTTGAGCAATCCGTGCATACGTACGTACTTATCCGCCTTATCGCGGTAGCTCATGTTTACGGGGAACATATCGGAAAGGTCTGTTTCGGGCTTGCCCACACGGAGCATTTCCGCTTCAATGAAGCCAATAGCTGAATAGGACCAGCAGGTGCCCGAATTGGCTTGATCCCTAATTCCCGTGATCGGCAGCTCCTTTACGGTGGTAAATTGGTTGGATTCGCTCTTGGTTTCCTGTGCCGCTACCGGAATAAGTACGGTAGCAAAGAGCAATACATTTAGAATTAGTCTTTTAGTCATATGGATAATTGTAGTTTTACTATATGCTTTTATTTAGGGCGGAAAGTTACCTTTCGCGCAAATTAAACTCTTCAAACAGCTGTTTGAGGTATGGGTTTTGCTCTATTTCGTCCTTAAGCCACTGCTTCGGATTATGGAATCCGCCACCCGGCTCCGCTTTAGCAATTTCCACCTGCATAGAAAGCGGCTTTTGCATCGCATTGGAGAGGGAAGGCAGTATATATTGCTGCTCCGCTTGCAGTACAGCCTGTTGCGCTTGGTCCCGAACCACAAAGTGCACTATATTCCCTTCGTGCAACGTGGGGAATAGTGAGGTGATAAAACGCTTGGCGGGATCGTTGTAAGCGGTTCGGGCTCTGTAGGCCGCCCACGCCTCCATTAGGGAGAGGGGGCCGGTAGGCTTTTCCGCTGCAGCAGGTGCCTTTTCGGCAGCCTGAGGGCGTAGCGTTACCACGCCGCTCCGGAGCGGATTGCGGATGGGTGTTCGCTGCTGGGCGGAAGGCTGCGTGGGCGCGTTTCCCGCTACGGGACGGGGCACCGCATCGGTCGGTTGCGGCTTGGGAGCAGCTTGCGCCGTTTGCGTTGCTTGCTGTACTTGAGGCGTTTGAACCGATGGTGCCGCTGTGGCGCGCTGATCCTTCATTTCCTTGGATAAGGCGATACCGATGAGCGTCATTTCCACCAGCAATCGCTTGCCACTTGCGGTGCGGTACTGCCGTTCGCAGTCCATCAATTTCATAATGCAGGCGTAGAGCGCAAACTTACCAAAGGCGCGTGCCAGCGTTACATAGTTTGTTTTTTCCTCTCCGTCTAATTTGGCAAGGGGAAGCGTCTCTTCGTCCGCGGCAAGATAGAGCGTTCGGAAAAAGGCACTTAAGCCTGAAATGATCGCTTTCCCGTCAAATCCCTCGGCATAGATTCCGTCCAAAATTTGCAACAGTTGGGCGCTATCGCCCTGATGCATGCAAGAGGCTATCCGAAAGAAGGTTTCCTTATCTAAGATATGTAGGCTTTCGACCGTTTGCTTGTACGTAACGGAGCCGCCACCGAAGCCGGCTATGCGGTCAAAAAGCGATAGAGCATCGCGCATTCCTCCGTCCGCGCTGCGTGCAATTACGGCAAGCGCATCTTCCTCGGCTGGGATATGTTCGCTAAAAGCTACGTACTGAAGTTGCTTAACGATGGTTTCCTCCGGTATGGGACGAAAGTCGTAAACTTGGCAACGGGATAGAATGGTGGGCAGAATCATCTGCTTTTCCGTTGTTGCCAGTATGAACACTACGTAGGACGGTGGCTCTTCCAATGTTTTGAGGAAAGCGTTGAATGCCTGCTTGGAAAGCATATGTACTTCGTCAATGATGTACACTTTGTGCTTACCGGTTTGGGGCGGCACGCTCACTTCGTCAATCAGGCGACGTATATCGTCGGTAGAATTGTTGGAAGCGGCATCCAATTCGTATACCGAAAGGCTCTGTTTTTGCTCAAATGCGCGGCACGCTTCGCACTCGCCGCACGCTTCTCCCTCCGGGGTTAAATGGAGGCAGTTGATTGTTTTAGCGAAGATTCGCGCGGCACTTGTCTTTCCAACGCCGCGCGGCCCGCAGAAGAGGTACGCATGCGCTATTTTGCCCTGACGGATGGAACGTTGCAGGGTGGCGGCAATAGCCTCCTGCCCCACAAGTTCTCCGAAGGTGGCGGGTCGGTACTTACGTGCCGAAACTACGAACCTTTCTGCCATTTTCTTCTACTAAACAGAGCGTTCAGAGCTGATTCAGAGCCTGATCCAAGTCGGCTATGATATCGGCGGCATCTTCCAGCCCTACGGATAGGCGCACCATACCTTCGGAAATATCCGCTGCGGCGCGTTCTTCCGGCGTGTAGGGCGAGTGGGTCATGGAAGCAGGATGCTCAATAAGCGTTTCTGCATCGCCTAAGCTAACGGCAAGCGAGCAGAGGTGTACGCTGTTCATCAGCTTGCGTCCGGCTTCCAAACCGCCTTTTACTTCAAAAGCGATCATAGCTCCGGGCAGCTTCATGTATTTATCTGCCAACGCTTTCTGCGGGAAGCTATCCAAACCGGGATAGGTTACGGAGGCTACCTTAGGATGTTTTTCGAGGAAACGTGCCACTTCCATCGCATTGGCGCAGTGGCGTTCCATACGGATGTGGAGCGTTTTGAGCCCACGCGCAATAAGATAAGCATCAAACGGAGCGAGCACGGAACCGGTTAAATCCTTCACGCCCACCAAGCGCACCTTATCGATATACTCTTTGGTACCGGCCACAAATCCGGCAATCACGTCACCGTGACCGTTAATGTACTTGGTAGCGGAATGCACCACGGCATCCACGCCCCATTCCAGCGGACGGCACAGGTAGGGCGAGCAATAGGTATTATCGGCAATGACCATAACGCCTTCCTGACTGTGCGCTATTTTGGCGATGGCTTCCAGATCCGCCATATACATATTGGGGTTGGCAGGCGACTCTACATATACCAGTTTTGTGTTGGGACGCATAGCGCGGCGCACGTTTTCCGTATCGCGCATATCCACAAAGGTTACTTCCACCCCGAAGCGGCTCAAACCGTGTTCGAGGAACGAATAGGTACATCCGTAGAGCGTTTTGCCGGCAATGATATGGTCACCTGCATTAACCGCAACCCAAATAGCACTGGTAATGGCGCCAATACCGCTGGCGGCACCCACGGCTGCTTCAGCCCCTTCCAGAGCGGCAACCTTTTCTTCCGCTGCGTTAGCGGTGGGGTTACCCAAACGGGTGTAAATATAGCCGCCTTCTTCCAAGGCAAAGCGGCGACCGCCCTGCTCGGCGCTATCAAATATGAATGTAGAGGTTTGGTAAATAGGTGTGGCAAGCGTGCCATGCATGTTGTGCTCTGCGCCGGCGTGAATCGTTTTGGTCGCAAAGCCCGACTTCTTTAGCTCTTCGGGAGTCATCATAGTTTCAATCGTATCTTTATTTTCTTTACTTTCCTTGTTCCGATCATCCTTATCGGATATCAGTCGCGAAGTTACGCTTTTTTGCGCACTAAACAAAGCCTTTTCCCTATTGGCGGCAGCACGCAACGCACCTCCCTCGGCAAAACTTATATAGGTTTCAGCTGAAAGGTATATAGGTTTCGCCCAATAGGTATATACGTTTCGGATGAAAGGTATATAGGTTTTGAGGAGCGGCTCGTGTGGCAAATGGGGGCAATTGAGTACCTTTGGAGCAGCAAAAGGAGATTAGATGGAGAAAAGAGAGCACTTCCGGGAGACGGATTTTGAGGTGATGGCTCCCGCCGGATCGTACGAATCGTTGCAAGCCGCTATCGGTGCCGGTGCGGATAGTGTGTACTTTGGTGCGGGCGAACTGAACATGCGCGCGCACTCGTCCGCCAACTTCAATCGGCAGGACATAGCCCGCATCGCGGAAACATGCCGCAATGCCGGAGTAAAAAGCTACCTCACGCTGAACACTATCCTGTTTGATAACGACCTTGCCCCGATGCGCGCGATGGTGGATTGCGCCAAAGCGGCGGGCATCGATGCCATTATCGCCTCGGATCCGGCTGTTCTGCTCTATGCGGCTCAGCAGGGCGTGGCGGTTCATCTCTCTACACAGCTCAACATCACCAATGCGGAGGCGCTCGCCTTTTATGCCCGTTATGCCGATGTAGCGGTTCTGGCGCGCGAAGTCGACTTGGACCGCGTGGCGCTCATTCACAAGCAAATCGAGGAACAACCCATCCTGGGGCCGCAGGGCAAGCCGGTACGCATCGAAATGTTCGCACACGGCGCGCTCTGCATGGCGGTTTCGGGCAAATGTTACCTTAGCTTGCACGAATTGAACCGCTCCGCCAACCGCGGGGAATGCGGACAGATTTGCCGGCGCAGCTACCGCGTATGGGACGAAACAAGCGATATCGAGCTGAAAGTGGAGAACCGCAACATCATGTCGCCCAAGGATCTGAAAACGGTACACTTCATTAATAAGCTAATGGATGCCGGCGTGCGCGTGTTTAAGATTGAGGGCAGGGCACGCGGCCCCGAGTACGTGCATACGGTGGTATCCGTCTACAAGGAGGCGATCCGTGCCGTGTGCGACGGCAGTTACACGCAAGAGCGAATTAAAGAGTGGGACGAGCGTTTGGCTACCGTTTTTAACCGCGGTTTTTGGAACGGATACTACTTGGGGCAACGGCTCGGTGAGTGGACTCCTATATACGGCTCTGCCGCTACGAGGGAGAAAATCTACGTAGGAAAGATAACCAACTACTTTTCCAAGCTTGGAGTGGCGGAAGTGCTGTTGGAAGCCGGCTCGCTTGCCAAAGGCGACCGCATCCTCATCACCGGCCCCACCACAGGGCTTGTGGAAACGGATTTGACCGAAATACGGCTCGATTTGGCGCCCGTAGAGGAGGCGCCCAAAGGAAGCATCGTTTCCGTGCCGGTACCGGAGCGGGTTCGCCCCAACGATCGGCTCTACACCTTCAATTCACGAACCCAAACACAGCAATCTTACCTTCAGTAAAAGGGAAAAAGGAATATCGTTATGCAGCTAAAGGAACCTATTGTATCGCCGTCGCTTTTGAGCGCGGATTTTCTTCATTTACAGGATAGTGTGGAGCTGATTAACCGCAGCGAAGCGGAGTGGCTCCACATCGACGTAATGGACGGGGTATTTGTACCCAATCTATCGTTCGGTTTTCCCATTATGGAAGCTATACGCCCCATCACCAAAAAGCCTTTGGACGTGCATTTGATGGTGGTGAACCCGATGAGCTATTTGGAGCGTTTGGCGGCTTTAGGCGCCGGAATAATGACCCTGCACTACGAAGTATCGCAGCACTTGCACCGCTCGCTCACGGAAATACGCCGTCAGGGGCTCAAAGCGGGTGTTTCGCTCAATCCGCATACACCCGTCTGTTTGCTGGAGGATGTGCTGGAAGCGTGCGATTTGGTGCTGCTGATGAGCGTTAACCCCGGTTTTGGCGGACAAAAGTTCATACCGCGCACGCTGCACAAAGTGGCACAATTGCGCCAAATGATTGATGCACAGGGCTTGGATACGCTAATCGAAGTGGACGGAGGGGTTAATGCCGAAACGGGGCGCGCCCTAATCGATGCCGGTGCCGATGCCTTAGTTGCCGGCAGCTTTGTATTCGGTCACAGCGATCCGCTGCAAGCCATTCGTATGCTCAAAGGGCGGTGAACAGCCTTCGCCGGCGACCTGCATTAGGAGTACTGATAGCCTTTCTGCCGGGAATGGCAGTAGGCTTTTCGCTACCGGAAGCGTATGCGCTCAGGCTGCTACCGGTGGTATTGGTTTTGCTCGCAATAGGGATTTGGGCGAGTGCTCGGTGGCGCCCGGCGCGTTTACCGCTAATCTGGCTCGCTTCCTTTGGTTTAGGCTGTTTGGTGGCTGCCCACGCGCTCCGGCAAACGCAACTCGCGGGAACGATAAAAAAAAGTTCCTTTTCCGCCGTTACTATAGAGGAAGCGCGCCATACGGAGCGATTTGTGCGGGTAACGGTGCGGAGCAGCTCCGGACGAATTGTAGTGCTTTATCTACCCCAAAGTGGCGCAGTGCCGCAAATTGGCGATACGCTATGCGTAACGAACGCCACCATTACGCCTACCGCTCTGAAGACGCAGAGCGAATATCGCCGCTTTTTGCTCTCCAAAGGGGCTTGCGGCGTTTCCTATCCCAAAGAGGTATACATCAAAAGATGCGAAGGTTTTTCGCTCCGTAGGTATGCGCTATCGGTGCGGGATAGGCTATTGGCGCGCCTCGATGCCGTAGGATTGGATAACGAGAGCACTGCACTGGTGGGCGCGCTCTGCCTCGGTTACCGCAACGAGGCGGGTGAAATATCCGGTCTTTTTAGGCGAGTGGGGGCGGCACATATTATGGCGGTTAGCGGATTTCACTTAGGAATAGCGGTTTCCGTCGTTTGGTTGCTGCTATCGGGCTTCGTCCGGACGCGGCGCGCGCGGCGTATGCTATCGGTAGCCATTCTGGCGGCTGCGTGGCTGTTTGCGCTGCTTACGGGGCTTTCCGCACCTACGCTACGCGCCGCCTTCATGCTCACTCTGTTTGAGGCAAGTTCCTTTTTGGGAATTGCGCGCGACCGGTTCAACATAATTGCCTTTAGTGCGTTGGTGCTACTGTTGCTCCGCCCGGGCTATTTTTTCGATATCGGCTTCCAACTATCCTATACCGCCATTTTGTCCATCGCGCTTTTTTATCCCCTTTTCTATCCATCAGGCGGCGCACTGCGTAAAAGCAATCCGCTTGTCAGCTATCTGTATGGATTGGTTGCGCTATCCCTTTCGGCACAAGTGCTCACTACGCCGCTCGTTTTGTATCATTTTGGTACCACTTCGCTGTGGACCTTGTGGAGTAACGTGCCGTTGGTCATTTTGAGCAGCGTGCTCATTCCCGTAGGACTTTTTGTCCTCATTGTGGTGCCGTATGCGCTTCTTCCCCACTTTGGCACGATTATTGGATTACTGTGTCATGGGATGCTCCGCACGGCAGGATTCTTTATGGAATTAGGCGAGGGAATGCTCCATTTGCGCCTCAGCTTGGGTGGCTTAATTGCGTGTTGGCTGTTGGGCGCCGCTCTGTATCCGTTTGCTCGGCATCTGCGCAAGCAATTTGCCGCTTATCGGGATGTGTATGGCGCGGAAAATGCGCTCAACCGAATAAGAATACCGCAAAGCGTGGTCGGAAAGGCGGAAAAGAAGGGAGGAAAGAGGCGTTTGGACGATCTTCTTCCGTGAATTAGGATTATATTTGTGAAGCCTTAGCGGGCTTCGCGCCGAAAAAGAAGGAAAATGAGAAAGAGAGAAATAGAAGAACGAATATACGAAGGAAGGTTTTTAGAGGCAATTGAGGGAATTAAACTCTATAGCCGCGGCCTGCCATCCCCTTTTAACCTCGATAAAGTAGAGGAGCTGGAAAGCGATTACCTGAATATGCTTCGCTATTTGGATAAAGAGGACGAAGGGCGCGATGCGTTTATCCATAACCTCAAAAAATCCCTTTTGAAGGAAACCGATCGTCTGCGCCTCGCTCAGGGCTTGGAAATGGGTACGGATAAGTACTTTAGCCTCTTCTACGATTTTAATCGTTCCCTTGACGATGATCACCCTGAAGTGGGCGAACCTTATTTATCCGAATTGCTTGGTAGAGATAAGGATACACTTGATGAGGCAGAGCGAAAAGAATTTGACGACGAACTGAAAAACCTCTTCGAAGCGGTGTGGATTTCCGCACGCCTTAACGATGAAATAATGGATTCGTACAGCAAAGCGGGCGATTACGTCCGCCAGGCACTTACTTCGGCAATAACGCTCGGGCTGATGTATATGTGGGACGAAACCAAAGTGGAGTGGATTCTAAAGGAGTTGGCGCGCGAGGATTTAACGCCCAACTGCCTCATCCGGCTCGCTTTTGGTCTGGTGGTTGCCGTTACGCTTCACGATAAGCGTATGATGCTCTATGCCGATGATTTTGCTCCGCTGCTGGAAAAAGCATTCCACAGGAACGGAGTGCCGCTGGACGAAGTGCTGCGCGTGCTGCACAACAACTACCTCGTTGCCACCGCAACCACCGATCTAACCCGTAAGTTGGACGAAAAAATGCCCGGCATACAGGCGCAAAGCATCGAAATGATGCATCAGGCTGCCCAAGAGGGCGAAGGCGGGTTGCAGGGAATTATGGATAATAAAGAGCTTCGCGCCGAAATGGAAAGTATTGCGCTGCTGGAGCAAAAGGGGTACGATACGCGCTTTTCCATGTTCCGGAACTTCAAAAAGTTTCCCTTTTTCCACGATGTGGTGGGATGGCTCCTGCCCTTTGACGAAAAACAGAGCGACGTGGCACCTAAGCTCGGCGAAAATGCCTCCGGTACCATCAGCATGTTGCTGCAAGTGTTCCACAACACGCTGTGCGACTCGGATATGTACAGCGCCGTTTTGGGCTATACGCAGTTCAACATCTCATTTCAGGGAAGTAAGGAAGATCTCCAACGGGCATTGGAGGAAAAAAGGGAATACGAGCGCGAAATGGATCCGGATGGAATGGCGCGTCTCAACGAAGCCGCACAAAACTATCTGCATACCCTGTACCGGTTGGTAAAGCTCTATCCCTTTTCGGGCAGACGGATTTACAACTTTTTCGATAATCCCGTTACGCCCAAGATGACCATCCTGCGCCCCTATTTGCCCAACTACAACCGTTTGGCGCTGAATGCGCTGGATTACTTTACGGAAAAACAGCAGTACAAGGAGTTGCTGCATGCCGCCTCCCTATTGGATGCGTACGACGGGCCCAATCGGGATCGGTTGCTCCGCTCCGCGCATGCTCACTATATGCTTAAAGAGTATATCGATGCCACTAAGGATTACGAGCGTGCCGATCTGATGGGCGATTTGGATCCGGATTCCACTCTGGAGCTTGCGCTCTCCTACCGCTCGCTCGGTTTTTACAAAAAGGCATCCGAACTGATGGAACGGCTTCGGCAAGAGCACGGCAGTAAGCCCGATCTGGTCCTTAGGCTTGCCGCTACTTTCCTCGAAATGAAGCAGTTCGAGACGGCAAAGCCACTCCTGTACGAATACGAATTCAAGGCACAGCGCCCCGAACGCGCCCTGCGTCCCTTGGCGTGGACGCTCTTTATGCTGAAGGAATACAGCCAAAGTAAAGCGTACTACGACCGAATAGAGCGCAAAAATGTTACCGATTACATCAACGAAGGCTATCTGCTGATCGCTATGCAGCAGGAAAAGGAGGCATTAGAGTGCTTTCGTAACGCCTTCCGACTAAGCGATGCGGATAAAGGGAGCGTTTACGAAACAGTGGCTCAGGACGAAGCATCGCTGGCGCCCCATAACATCACCTGCTCCAAAGTATGGCTGATGATGGATTTGGCCTCCCTGAACAAGGCGAATTGATGCGCATACAAACAACAAACCCTATACAGAACCATGAACATCAAAGATTTCAACTTCAAAGGAAAAACAGCTTTTGTAAGAGTAGATTTTAACGTACCACTGGACGATAACGGCCACATCACGGACGATACCCGTATGCGTGCCGCGCTGCCCACGCTCCAAAAGATTCTTTCCGATGGCGGAAGGCTTGTAATAGCTTCTCACTTGGGTCGCCCCAAAGGCAAATCCGAAGCCCTTTCCCTCAAGCATATTGTGCCTCACTTGGAAGAGCTTCTCGGGCAAAAAGTACACTTCGTAAACGATTGCATCGGTAGCAAGGTGACCCGTGCCGTGGAAGCGTTACGCGACGGCGATGCGCTCCTCCTCGAAAATCTGCGCTTCTATGCCGAAGAAGAGGGCAAACCGCGTGGGCTTGCCGAGGATGCATCGGACGAAGTGAAGAAAGAGGCGAAAGCGGCCGTCAAAAAGGGACAAAAAGAGTTTGCCAAAAAGCTGGCAGACCTTGCCGAAATATACGTGAACGACGCCTTTGGTACGGCGCACCGCGCTCATGCCTCCACGGCACTGATGGCGGAACACTTCGACCGCGAGCATAAGTGCTTCGGCTTCCTGATGGAAAAGGAAGTAAATGCAGTAAACCGCGTTATGGGCGATATACGCCATCCCTTTGTAGCCATCATGGGCGGTGCCAAAGTATCGAGCAAGATCGAAATTATCGATTCGCTCTTGGACAAAGTGGATCGTCTTATCCTTACCGGCGGAATGGTCTTCACCTTTGTGGCAGCCCACGGGGGCAAAATAGGTAAATCACTCTGCGAGGAGGATAAATTTGATGTAGTCAAAGCGATTGAGCGCAAGGCTAAAGAGCGCGGCGTACAACTCCTGCTCGCTACCGATTGCGTAGCAGCTACCGAGTTTGCCGCCGATGCACCGGCAGACATTTATCCTGCCGATGCCATTCCTGCCGATAGAATGGGCTTGGACGTAGGCCCCGACACTGCCAAGAGCTATGCCGATGCGCTCGAAGGCGCACAAACCATTCTCTGGAACGGACCCTGCGGTGTATTCGAAATGGAGCCTTTCCGCAAAGGATCGGAAGTACTGGGTAAAGCCATCGCCGCCCAAACGAAAAAGGGTGCCTATTCGCTCGTTGGCGGAGGCGATACGGTTGCTTTAGTGCATCTGCTCGGTCTTGCCGATCAAGTTTCCTACGTATCCACCGGAGGCGGTGCCCTGCTCGAAGCTATTGAAGGCAAGCAACTGCCCGGAGTAGCCGCTATCGAAGCGTAATGGAGCTGCCCGTTTTAGTCGAAAACTACGATCCAAGCCGGCACAGCCACCTCCTCGAGCGGGTAGAAGAGCTCTACGTCGGTAGCTTTCCCCTTGAGGAACGCCGGCCGTGGGACAAGTTGCTCGGCTTGCTCTCTACGGAGCCGAACTTTACATTAAGTTTGATTCTTGATGCAAAGGACGGCTCCTTTGCGGGCTTCCTAACTCATTGGCTTTTGGAGAATATCAACTACGGCGAGCACTTTGCCATGGATCCCCGCCTTAGGGGCAGGGGATGGGGGCGTGCCTTGCTCAACGTGCTTTGGCAGGAACCCTGTCCGCGCCCCTTTGTATTTGAGGTGGAGCCGCCCACAACGCCGATTGCCGCCCGAAGGCTCGCTTTTTACCAATCACTGGGAGCAAAAATCATCTCTACAAGCTACCTGCAACCGCCTTACGCGGCAGGACAGCAGGGGATGCCCCTCTACCTGATGGCGTGGGGCGGCAGAGAAGAGGATGCCGAGCAGTACCAACGCATCCTGTACCGCTACATCTACCATGTTCCCGATTCGCTGACGCCCTCCGGCGGATCGCTGTAAGCAACCCGCTGCAGAACGCCCAACAAAGGGGAGATGCCATACCGCACCTCCCCTTTTCTCGTGTTGCCGCTTACGTGCAAGCAGGTACTTATTGCCGTACAACCTTTGTGCCGATGCCGTCCGCCACAACAATTACCGAAGGACAGTTGGATAGCGGCATGGTGTAGGTGCCTCTAAAGGCGGGCAAGTTCCGGAGCAGTTCACCCGATAAGGTATAAACTTTTACTTGGTGAGTTGCACCGTCCGCAGCCGATAGCGTCAGTTGACCTTCGGCAAGCGTTGCCGCAATGCCTTCGCGGGGCAGAGAAACCTTTTCGGAGGCATCTGCCATGCCACACGAACCACCGAAAATGGGATGCGTTACGCCGTCGCCATCAGTAAAGCAGATCGCTTGCGACACCGAGCGCCCGTCCGCCTCTTTTCTTTCGAAGAAGAAGGGATGCGAGGAGCTGCCGATGCCGTCTACCCAGCGGTAGTAACGCAGCGCATCGTCTTCGGTAACCAATGGCGTGCCGTCGATATCTTCAAAGTAGAAGCATTCGCGTGCTGCGCCTGCCATATCAATTGTTTCCCTCTTACGGAGCACCCCGCAAATAACGTCTCGCTCCGATATTCCGGCGTGGTTTACGGCATCGGTAACCGCTTTCTGGGTATACAGCGGAAAGTACTTGCCCACCTTTAAGGTGTAATCCATAATCCGGAACGGGAAGCGGTATATCTCTACACCGTCCTCATCGTCCCGAACGGCACAAAGCACTTTGCGGTCGGCTCCACGCCGGTCAATCCGCTCGATGTTGCTCTCCAATAGGTAGTAAATCTTTTTGTCGTATACCATCGGCTCTTCCGTTTTTATACTGTAGTACACCGGTTCGGTACGCGGGTTGAGCTTACTCCCCGGTTGCAGCATTATCTGCCACCGTTGTTTGGGTTGCACCATGGGAAGAGCCTTTACCGATTCAGTAGCACGGAGGGTTGGTGCCGTAGCCGTATCTTTTTCCGAAGCGTTATACAGCGCTTGCGCGGATGGGTTCTGCTTGCCCTCGCAATCTCTGCCAAAAAGACCGTGCTGGACGCCGTTTTCGTCCGTAAAGCAAACTGTTATGGGCGGGAATCCACCTACTAAGCCGCGCTTTAGGTACGTAACAAAGAAATCGGTGGAGCCGATGCCCTCAATCCACACATATAAACGGCCGTCGTCGTAAGGTTTATACACATATTCCTTTCCGTCCAAATAGGGTGCAAAATAGTATACACGCCTTGTAGCTCCCGCCATATCGAGCTGCTCCTTTTTGAGCAGTTTCACCGGGATGCGCTGCCAAGAGGTGCCATCCGTCATCGGTAGAAAGAAGTAATCGCCCTCTTCCAAGGAGTAGTCAAAAACGATGCGCTCGCGGTCCGCTTCCGATAGACGAAGATAAACTTTATCCCCCTCTTCCCTAAGGTAGTAGAGCATTTTGTTGTTGTCCTCCGTCAAACCGTTATATCCGTTCCGGAGCACCGTGAAGTATTCCTTTCCATCGAAGGTGACTTTATCACCCAACCCCACGGAGCCGTACTTAGGCGGAAAATGATCCCCCGTAAGCGGATTATCCATATTGTACATAATGCCCCAGGCGCGCCCCGCCACCAATAGTGGCAACGGAGCTTTATCGTTTGTTTCCGATGAAGATTGCGTTTCTCTCAAAAGGAACATATTGGAAGAGCCTTGCACAGCCCCAAAGCTATCTGTCTCCTGAGCAAACAACAACCCTAAGGAATGTGTCATTATAACGACAATTCCACTTATTATAGCAACAGATTTCTTCATTTTCATATCATTGTCTTACTTTTACTATTGGACTTTCTTTTGAAATGTGGTTTCAGCTACTTTTTGGTCACCCTTATAAAGAGCTATTCCATAAGTTCCCTCAGGTAGTGGCAATATATCAATATCTAATGAGTCTGCTCCTTCCTGGAGCTGATAGGTGTGGGTCAGCCCCGATACAGATGTTACAGTTATCTTCATTGTCCCATCAAAGCCGGGGGAGTAATTGACATTTATGTAGTCACTAGCCGGAGAAGGTGAAACAATAAATCTTGGCACATCAGCTTTGATTTCATTTGGAACAACAACCGACGCAATGTCTTTGAATCCATCTTTTGTAGCAGTTACTTCAAGCGTTATAACTCCATTTTGTTCAAGCTCTCCCTTCTTTATCTCTTTGCCTTCCGCAAGTAAGTTTCCATTGAGATCTTTCCAACGATATTGTGCGGATTCTCCAATATCCTTTGCTACAATCTTAGCCTTTCCGTCATAATTTACGATCTCAGTTATTGCCTCAACTTTATTGTTGCGTTCGGGCTTTCTTATAATGTATGTATATCCATCAACTACCTCATTTGTATTCTCATTTTCCAGGACAACTCTGTATATGTATTCCTTATCATCTGTTACCTTTTTTGTCAAGAAATTTACTTGAAGTTGTAAACTGGAGAATATATTTCCAGGTAGCTTGATGCCCTCAATGGTAGAACTTTTTTCTAATACACGTAGAACGCCTGTTGACATTTCATAAGTTGCACCTTTTATTTTAGCGCATTTAGCAACAGCACTTCTAAATTCTTTGTCTCCTACTATTCTAACTTCAGCTTCGTCTATCAAAGGCTTGTCTTTGTCTACTTGGTAAACTTTGAGTCTATAATCTCCATTATCATCTGTTTGGATAAATAAAGGCATTGTTCTAGCGATATGAATGCAAGGATCCTTTGAACCACTACCCCCATCTGTTGTGTCGTCGCAATCTATCCCAGGAATAATAGGATCTCTAGGGTTTGGCGATGGATAAAGTTTTGCTATTGAAAGACTTTTCTTTGCCACATTATTGTTATCCAATATATAACGATTAGAGCCTCTTGTATTGTTGGTGTTATAATAAGCATCATCAATACATATAATCTCTGCCATTAATGAAACCTCAATTTTTTCGTCAAGTAAATCAACAAGACTATCCGTAGGGAACCACTCTATGGTCACTGTGGCACTTTTACCAGGTTTAATCGCTGGGATCGCCATATTTTTACAGACAATACCACTAAGGCGAGGCTTTAATTCCCGAATCGGAACCGAATCCAAGAGATTCAATTGGGATTGCTTACATTTTATCCCAATAAAAGGATTAGAAAACACAGTTGGTACAGTCCAACTCACATAAAGCATTGCTCTATTGGAGGAGGAAGCTTCTCCTTTATTGTGAACAGTAACCTTTACATACAGAGGCTTGCTTTTGTCTGGGTAAATAACAGGGTTTTCATAAGTGCTTCCGTATTTTGATGTTGTAAGAAGAATATCAGGGCTTTCCCATCCTATTCCATCCAATGTGTTAGGCTCTACCCCTTTGTCGCTCTCGCTATCTCGAATGTAGAGATCTGTTTTTTTTAGTTTATTTGCAAATCCGTATTTATTCATCGGACCTATGGTCGGATCACTGTCATCGGCATCTTCAAGTTCAAAAACGCCGTCTGGTTTGCCTCCAAATCCCCATCGATAGTACCCATCCCCATCTTCATCAAAAGCTTTCTTCTCTATATTCTGCTCAATTCCATTGACTTCCATTTTAAGCGGGCCGGCAAAAAAAGTACACTCGTCAAATCCTATTTTACCTCTTGGTCTTCTTGAATCTTCGTTATAGAAATCTTCATAACGCGAAATGGATCTAACCAAACATGCATACCCATTGTACCCCCATCCTTCACCACAACTGTTCTTTATAATCCAATATACCTTGTTAGCCAATGGGTGATCTTTACTTACCATAATGGGATCCCAATAAGGGGGCCAATACTCCATAAAGAGCCCCGGTTTAATTACTCCCCAGCCAACGATACACATCACGTGTCGCAATTCATTCACTGATACAGAGCCGGGGCCATACTTCATTATGGCGTCCATAAGGTCAATGTGGCTATTCTTTAGGGAGCCATTGTGAGCGGGGACATTAATCTTACGTCCTGCTTTATATCTTATTTGTGGAATAGAAGGTTTTGAGTTGCAATAAGCTTTGACAGCCCCTTCAGATTTATTTGGAGCAGTAAAGAGGTTTGCATTAAGCGGAAAGTCATTTTCAGACATAAGACCTGTATTTACAATGTAGTCTGTAGCCCCTGAAGTTCCATACCCCCCGAGCCCAAATTCATTGAAGATTATATGGGTGTCAGAACATGATAACAACTCCTGGATAGAAAGCTTCTGATCTACTTTTTCGCCACGATACAAGTTAACGTAAGCTTCAAAAGCACTAAGCGGACCATGCGCCCAGCATCCCCCCACCAAAGGATCCATTTGATTTCGCGGTTTTGTATTCCAATCCTTACCATGACGGTTAGACCAACTAAAAGATTCCACATAAGGAGCTGTTGTGGTTTCGTAAAATATGAGAGAATCATAGTCTACTCCCCATGGGGTCAAAATGCCTCCACTATAATATTCCCATCCGTAAGTCGAAAGATCGTCGTCCCCATTCGTACTAAAGGCATTTTTTCTTTGCTCGTACGGAAGACGACTGAATGAAGTTTCACCTGCTACCCAAAGTATTTTATGTTCCTCATTGTAGTGGTTTATCCTATCGATTTCTTTCCTACGTATTACCTGTTTGTATGTTTCTGATTGTTGTTTCAACTGAGCTAATGATGGTTGATTCTGGTATCCCCTCTGAAGTGATTGTAGCGGAAGCACCACATGCACTTTCCCTTTGTTAAATGAACACCCTTTTGCTGATATTATCAATTTGTTTGGGTATGGGGTGTCTAAGAAAGTTGTCTCATATGCATCCTCGTTAAGAATTATCTTCTCACCTGGAACATAAAAAGTGCCAGCTTCCCGATAGACCAAGTATTCTTTCCCTTTTGAATCTAAAAGGATAACCTGAAAATAGCCATTTCTCTCAAGAAAGGTTACTTCACCCGATAGTAAAAGGGAACGAAGCCTCCCTATTGTATCCAACGAGATTTCTTTTTTTTCATTTATTACAGCTCTGTTACCAACCTGGATTACAACATCCTTTGATTGGCAATAAGCAGTAACGCTTTGGAAAAAAGAAAAAAGTGCAATGCACCCAATGAGGAGACAATGAACTCTCTGAAATAAATTTCTCTTTTTCATAATACTCTCAACTTGTGTCCTACTCTTCTTTAATTACTATCTGGAAAGATACAACATCTTTTCGTTGGCAAATATAATATTTATTTGATAATATACATCACAATGGTTTTACTTCATCAGTTTTTTGAACATTTAAATAGAGGAGGATGAGGGCGGCAAGCGTTGCGAGGAGCACGCCGAGGAGCAGGCCAAGCGGCGCGCGGCCCGAGCGCGATTCGTTGCGCGCGATAGCCTCGGTAGCGGTGTTGTGCCGCATTGTGCTGTCCGTTTGCTCGGTACGCACCTCTCCGGTGGTATGCCGTTGTTGCCGCGTAATGCGGTAGGCAATGCCGCGCACCGCCGTCGGTTGTCCGCCGTTATTGGCGCGCAGCGTATCCCCCGTAGCGGGTGGATGCGTCGGCGGTAGCCATCGGCTCCAATCGGGCAGGAGGGGTTGCCGCAGTGTATCCGCGTCCGCAGCTCCCAGGAGTAGCACCACACCGTTTTCCTCATACGCTGCTTCGCTTGCGGTTTGCGTTTGGGCGCGTAGCTCTGTATGGAGCGAATCGCGTTCCGCGTAGCTGCTCTGTACCGTCCTCCGCCGTGCCCGACAGCCCCCGAGGAGGCTTATCGGGAGAAGCGCGGCGAGCAGTAGGAGCCGCAACGCCTTAGAGCTTGTTTCCATAGCGGTAGCGGTAATCAATCCCAACCAGAGCGCCGGTAAAGGTCATCACCTCACCGAAGGCAATCAATACAGAGGCATCGATCACCCCGAGGGGCGGTGCCGCGAAGCCGCAAAAGAGCAGTGCCACGCCGCTCAGCGTGAGCATATAGGCAAGGATCAGTTGCCAGAGTGCGTGCTGCCGGTTCATAGCTGCGCATACTCTTTAACCGCATCAAAGCAGGGGCACGCCTTGAGCCACTCGTAGCTGCTCACTTTGCCGTCACCGTTGCGGTCCGGGCTCAAATCCCGATGCCCCACCACCATCGCAAGCGGATAACGCGCCTTCAGTTGGCGCAGCAACCGCTCCAGCGAACGTTTTTGCGAGGCGGTGCGCGTATCGCAGGGGTAGCCGTCCGCAGCCAGTCCGCCTTCGTAGCACACGCCTATGGAACAATAGTTATAACCGCGGACGTGCGCGCCCGGCATACTGAGCGGACGCATCGGCACAATGCTGCCGTTCCGCCCTATGTAGTAATGGTAGCCGGCGCATTTATAGCCGCGCTTGATGTGGTCGCTCTCCAAGAGCCATGCCGGATATGAGGCATTGCAGCGAGTGGCGGAGCAGTGCACCACGATGTATCGTATGTTTTCAGGGTTCATCATAATTCTCAATTCACTATTTATCGGTTTTGTTTACTTATTTAGGATTTCGTTTGGGGGGATGCGCCCACACCGATTGCCGGTGCAGGCACATCCGTACGTTTAATGGTTACTGCCCGGTGTGGACGAGGGATCGCCCCCTTGCGACGCATTGCCCGGAGTGCCGTTCGGATCGGCAGGGTTATTCGATTCCGGCTTTTGCGTAGGATCGAAAAAGCTGTAGGAGGCTTGCGCAGCGGCTAACTTAACCGCCTTGCCGGGCACGTACACGGTGCGGGGCGGCTGCAGGTTGGAGCGGCTGAACGCATCTCCACCCTCTTTGGCTGCTTGGGAGCGCGCCGTAAAGCGGAATCTGCCCAAGTCGCCCAAATCCATAATACGTCCGGCGGCAAGCTGACGCGCCATCACGTCGCTCAGCGTATCCAGTACGCTCTTCACGTCACCGCTCGATACGGCGGAGATCTTTTCTACCAAGGCGATGGTTTCTGCCAAGCTACATACATTTTGTTTGGTTGCTACCGCATAGGTGTAGTTCTTTTCTTCGCCTTTTACGGTAAACTTGCGGGTTACTAATTTGTAGGTTAATGCCATAATGTCAATTCAATCTAATTCAATTTTTCTTTATTCATTTATTTTCTGCTGTTGCTTTTGAGGAGGTGCATCGCTCACTGCTCCGGGGAGCAGACAGGCGCGCCGTGCCTGCAAGGAGCCGCTTGCGAGTGCGAAGCCTGAGCGAATCGGTCGATTCGGGGGAGGGGATGGGGAGGAACGCGCGTAACGGCTATCGCGAATCACCGCTTACTTTGGGGGCGACCAACCGCGCCTCACCTTTCTTTCTCGGTCCGCTCTGCTTCTTTCTCAAAAGCAACGATGCAAAGGTACAACACGCCGCAACCCCCAAATGTATTAAAGTGTATCGAAGTGTATTAAAGTGTATCGAAACGTATCCTAACGTATCGAAGTGTATCAAACTGTATCGAAACGTATTAAAGTGTATTATAGTGTATCGTAGGCAATAGGAATATATCCGAACTTATCAGAGTTTATCGGAACTAATCCGATTGGCTCCGATTGATTCGAATTGATTCGGATTGGCTCTGATTGGCTCCGATTTTATAAGGCACTATGGCTATTTGGTTCTCACAGTGGGCAAAACGGCAAAGTGCTCTTAGTTTATTCGTCAAAGTCGGCTGCAGATAGGCTTCAAAACCCATCCGCTCTAATTATTTATTGGGTGGGGTAGTGCTGATACGTATCCATTCTGCGTGGTACGGCTCTTTGCGCATAGGCGTTTGGCGGCAAAATAGTACCTTTGTCACAGGCACGAAAAAGAGATGGATGCATTAACCGTACTTCAGGAAAGCGAAAGGGATTTCTTACAAAGATTCCGCGAAACCTTTAACGGACTGTTGGAGAGCCGGATCGGCTTAGCCAACGATGCGCTGAACCGGTTGAAGGAAAGTAAGGGAAAGCATATACGTCCGATTGTGTTGGCGCTTTGTAACCGGCTCTCGGGCGGCTCTGCCGGTGATGATGCCGTACGCATGGCGGCCGTAATTGAGTTGTTGCACACCGCGTCCCTCGTTCACGATGATGTAATCGATAACAGTGCGCTGCGACGTGGGGACGAAACGCTGAATGCGCTCTACACCAATCACATCGCCGTGCTCGTGGGCGATTATCTCCTTGCAACAGTTTTCGATTTCGGTCTGCAGCACTTTTCCAAGGAAATGCTCCATATGATCGCCCGTACGGGGCGGAATCTGTGCGAAGGCGAGCTGCTCCAGTTTGCTCAATCGAGGCGCCCCGAAGCGTTATCCATGAAGAGTTACTTCGATATTATCCACTTCAAAACCGCCTCACTGTTTGAGGTTTCCGCGGTGCTGGGCGGCAAAATAGCCGGTGCGGATGACGAAGCTATGTTGCGCCTCTACACCGTCGGCCGAAACATAGGCATCGCCTTTCAGATTGGGGACGATATCCTGGATTACTCGGACGGCTCCCAATCCGGTAAACCGGCGGGCAACGACCTGGCAGAGGGCAAAGTGACCCTTCCCCTCCTCTATCTACTGGAGCAATCCGATGCCGAGCAGCGCGAGGAGCTGATGGAGCGCATCCGGTTGGCGCAGCAGGGCGAAGCCGAGCGCAACGAGCTGATCCACTATACACATGCGCACGGCGGCATCGCTTATGCTCAGAAGCGAATGTCTCTTTATACAGAAGAGGCAAAAAGGCACCTCTCCGCCTTCCCGCCCTGTGAAGCGCGCGACCTGCTCGTCCGCTTAGTCGATTGGCTCGAGCAGCGCTCCTACTAACTCCTTCCCTTATAAATAGTACTACTACCTTTCTGCGTGTGGGCGGATTCCCTGCTCGTTCCGTATCGGCTCAGTATTCTCCGCATCGCTACGCTATCGCATTGCCGAGGCGTGGCTCCACAACTTCCTGCTCTCTTAGATAGTACCAGCTTCATTCTGCGCGTAAACGGCTCCCTCCATCGTTGCCGCACTGCCGAGTCGCGCCTCCGCATCGCTAGCCCAATACTTATATACCTCTTGAGCAAAAGGTATATAGATATTGTTCGATAGGTATATAGGTTTTGTGTGAAATGTATATAGGTTTTGCGAGGGAAGTTTATGCCTCTCTCCATAACTTTTATTACCTTTGCAAAGCTTATTGGCACAAATGCCTTTGCGCCATTAGGCGGAACTGAGGAGAGGTGGCAGAGTGGTCGATCGCGGCGGTCTTGAAAACCGTTGACCTTCACGGGTCCGGGGGTTCGAATCCCTCCCTCTCCGCAAACAAGGGTGTAAATCAATAAGTGACGTGATTTGCACCCTTTATTACACCCAAAAATTATCGTTTAAGAAATGATTTCAAGGAAAGAGTCTTGAATCCTAAAATTTTTGATTTGAGTTGTAATCCATTATCAGACGTTAACATGATTGGATTTTGATCTTTATATTTCAACGCTAAGGAAACAATCATATTGTCTGGTGAGTGCTTATCAAAATCTTCTGGCAAAAGAGATGTGTCGGCAAACTCATAGATAATCTCATGTTGAGTTTCGCTGTTGAGGTTACGGAGTGCTTTTTCTGTATTACGTTTGCCCTCATCGCTCAATTTTATCTTCATCTTATCGAGTTCATCAGTTACCTTAGCAGACAGAATGATAGGGTACTTCTTATCGATTTTTCTGATAATGTCTGGACAATTTACAAAGACATTTGTGTCGATGATGTAGTAGTTCTTCTTGTCTGAACTCAGTTCCTTCTTTTTGCACTCAAATTTCGACAGGTCAATCTTACCGACAACCTTCACGCCAATAGAAGAATTTGCGAATTCTTGTTTTGGAGATTCCTCTACATGTGGGTTAGGTTCTGCAATTGGTGTAGTTTCAAGTCTATCGTTTGAGATTACTCGTGTATCACCATCATACTTATCGCAATTGTCAACGAATTGAATGACTGTTGGCGAAACGGTATGGAATTCGTTCAAAGGAATGTCAGAAATGATGAGCGTAGTGCTGAGCGAACGGCTGGTAGCCACATTGAAGCGACGGTCTTCCAGTGCGAATCCTGGGTTGCGTCCAGGGACATAGAGCACAGCGTAATCAACTGTCATACCTTGGATTCGGTCGATGGTTTCAATGGTGATGTCCAATTCAATGTCTGACGTACAGAATCGCTTTTGCAGTTCTTTTACCGAATCGCGGAATGGAGTGATAATCGCCAGCGATCGCATTGGATAACACTTCTCCATCGTATCAATCACATTACGGATTATTGCATCTGCTTTATCAGAATACACGCCATTTCGAGCATCATTTGTGCAATGGTATAGTACACCGCCCTCGGATGGAAAAAGAGGGCTGTTTGCATCAGTAAAATCAAGGTATTCTTTCTTTACAGATACGAAGCGGTTGCCATAGAAATATTTTGTGAGTGCTGCCGAACGTCTGGTTAGACGGAATGTGGTGACGATACGGTACGACTTAATCTGCGAACCTAAAGCCATCGTTTTCAATCCTTCTACCTGCGTTGAAACATTCCACGAATTGTACTGAGGATTATTGAGTTTTACGATAGGTGGCAACTGCATAGGGTCACCTACTATCATACAATCCACACCCAACTGTTTGAATGCAACTATAGCAGTAAGGAATGCCTGAGAAGCCTCTTCTATGACTACCAAATCGTATTGTGGCAAACCATACAGAGTCATCTTCTTTTCGCTAAAAACGCTTGACAACTGATAGTTTGTCGCACAGAGCATTTCGCCACCAGGAACCTGCAAGTCGGCAGAGGCAGCTTTTACACCAGACACCTGTTTGTGTTCGTCAATAGAGAGATTTGTCTTGCTGACACGACCTCCCTTCACATACTTCTGCAAAGGCTTCTGCTTTATCAACTCGATAAGGCCCTTGTTCGCCATGGTGGTGACGCAGACGGTTTTGCCAGCATCAAGATACGATGAAATCACAGAAGCGATGGTGTAACTCTTACCAGTTCCCGGAGGACCTTGTACGATACAACAATGTTCATTAGCGAGCGTGTCTATGATTGTGTCAGAAATTCCTGTTGGCTTCTGTTCATCAAACGCAAGTTCCTCGGGTGTCCATTCCTCATAATCTATAGTCGGTTCAAGGTTCAATTCCTTGTTTGAAGAGAATGCATCCATGTAGCTGGCAAGGTTGCGGAAATACTCTACAGGAGGAAATGGATTATGGACGATAAGCGAAAGACTTTTGCCATCAGCCAACGCCTTTGACAAGATATCGTACAACTTAAAACTGAATCCAGAGCATGCAACATAGTCATAGTTGGAATCACCAGTATGAACATAGTACATGGGAGTCATATCAGAACCAGGAGAATGAAAATCCTTATTGTCAACGAATTCCTCCCAACTGCAGATCCACTCCGTAACGTGTTCACCTAATGCTTGCTTAGCACCTTTCTTAATTATGCACACACCCTTCAGAACTTTCAAGCGTGGAGCCATACGACGAGGGCATTTGAGGACAATCATGCCTGTCTCATGCTGAATGGAATCAATATAAGCAAGCGATAATTCACCTGTCTTGAATAAGTTCCGCATCTGCGAGCGATTGATCTTTTGTTGCTCGTCGATAGCCTCCTTCACCTGGTCAGCAAAGAATGACTTATAGTTTGCAAGTTTGATATTGTCGAACATAATCAATAGTTGTTATCGTTGTAATCATCGTTACCATCTTCCACTTCTGACATAGCACCAACATAGTGAGCGAATACGGCATCCATATTTGTACGAGCAGCCACACGAATCAAGGTGTATGCAGTACCTTTGGCATCTTCAAGTATGCCTGTATAAAGAGCCCTGACTACATCAACCTTCTCCTTGCCGGTAATCTTGATAACAACATCGTCTTTTTCTACGAGTTTCAGGAATTCCTCGGTGTTGTTAATGTAATGGAAGTTTTTGCCTTGTCCATCAAGATAGACGCAAATCTTCCACTTGTCTTCAACCATCTTATTCCATACAGAAGGAGAAGCATACATCACGCCACGAGCAGCACTACAAGTATGAATGTATCTACCATCTTTAAGTTTATGTACAGTTACATCACTCGC
Organism: uncultured Bacteroidales bacterium; assembly: GCA_902489445.1. Classification (GTDB taxonomy): domain Bacteria; phylum Bacteroidota; class Bacteroidia; order Bacteroidales; family Porphyromonadaceae; genus Porphyromonas. The sequence goes on along the minus strand of CABTZX010000019.1, from coordinate 8,006 downwards.
ATTACGCACGAACTCTTCCATTGTTTCCTCAGGCTCTACGTGCATCTCATTTCTGAGGTTCTGGTACAGACGCAACTGAGCAAGATAGTTGGTGTCGGCAATCTGCTCTGGCTTGATGTTACATTGAGCTAAGAGGTCTATTTCCTCCCTCGTTGGTGGTAATGATTCCAGTTCAAGAGGAGTTCCATGTGAGCGAAGGCGTTCTAATTCCTTTTTTGTGAAGATCTTCGGATGCTTACGTGTACGAGGTTTGTAAGGTCTATCGCCAACAGGTTGATAATTCTTTTCCTTATCAACAGATCCCATGTACCCATTGCGGTCAGGTTCATAATCCTTATGAGGCTTGTTTGATGAAGCGCGAGACGTGTTAGAAGTATGAGTATTAGAAGACGTTGTGCTGGCATTATCCGTTGTGTCAACATCTTCATCAATGTCAGCTTCTACATCGTCTGTGTCATCTGTGTCATCGTAGTCTTCAACATCCTCTTCATCAACCTGTTCATATGTGTCATACTGACCAAGGTCATCTTCCGACTCTTCTTCTGCTGTAGATGACGTTGTTTGACCAACTGGTGATTCAGTTTGTTGCGACTGCTGTTGTGGACGAGAGTCAGAAGTTGGCAGCTGCGATGCGGTTTGAATAGGTTCTTTTAGTGATGTTTCTGCTTCTTCCCCAACTTCAAGTTCGTTAACAGGTCTTGACGTTACATCTTTATTTGGTGCACCAGGCTTGTCATCCTCGCGAATAGTTTCCGTATCGTCAACATGCTGATTTTCTGTTGATGTCTCTGTAGTTGCTTCTGTATCAGAATCTGTTGGTTCATTCGTAGCATTACTATAGTAATCGTTTTCTGTTTCGAGAGGTTCTTCTTCCTCTGGCTCAACATTGATGGTCAAATCCAACGATCTAAGATAAGCACGGAACTTTTCATCGTATGCAAGCGAAGAACAATACTTTTCGATGCACGCTTCTACAGAAACACTATCATCAAGAATGTCTTCACATACATTATCATACACGTCAAAACCTACCAGTCGCTTCAATCTACTACAGAACTTTGTAAAGGTACGATTATGCTTCCATGAGCTTACATAATAAAGGTGATTGTCATCGTTATAGATACGCTCCACATCATTATGTATAGTGTCATAACCGAGGTCTATCTTTTCACATACAACAAAATGATACTGCGACAGCTTTGTATTATAGCGTTCGTAGAGTTCTTGGAATCGATCTGGGTTCTCGATAGCCGACAAGATAAGCAGACGGGGTCTGAGTATGGCAACCATATCAGCTGTTTCATCTTGTTTGCCTATAGGTGTTGCCACAAAATCAGAACTTGTCAGACATTTTATCTTCAGCATGTTGCAGACCTTGACAAAAGAATCTGTATCATCAGGGAAAGCACTTGTCTGCATAACAAACTCATCGCCACGGAAGATATTCCTTTCCTGTGTCGCATCTGGATGGATAGCATAAAGTTCCGTAATATGCTTCTTCTGCCCCTTACCATTACGCCATTCTGCGGTTGGCGTTTTACGATAGTCGTCAACCAAAGTCTCATCTTGAATAGGCGAAGACAGCATCCAATTAATCACTTTACTGCGGAAATAAGTTTCTTTCTCTCTTGGAGGCGTAACACGAGCAAGGTAATAAAGGCAATCTTCAAAAGAGAGAGCATTACAGAAGTTGATCTTCTCAAATAATTCACGAGCATCACGATTGTCAATAGAGTCAACAATAGCTTTGCAAGGAACCTTCTCTTGCCATTGAGGCACCTTGGCACGAACAGCATAACCAGCTATGTGAGGTGCATACAACAACTCCGGCTTTTGAACAGAATTCTCTGTTGGTATGCACACGCGGTTATTGAAACATCCATCTTCCACCCATGATTCATAGTCGACCAAGCGACGAGAGAAACATTTCGACCAGAAATAACAAGCAAATGTGCGGTTTGCGAGATACTTCAAGTCCTCTCGCGTCATATTCTGATGCACGTTCTCCGCCTTGAAATATTGCTTGATGATATCTTTGTTACCTTCGAAGATGTAAGTGCCAGAAAGATACGATAATTCAGACACACCATTTGCCTCAAAGTCGCACGTTGGAGAATATTCTGTTCCAAGTGTCAGCTCATGAGCAAACTTGTATGTCGTTTCACTCGACTTGACCAGATACTTTATCTGCTTACGAAGTGTGTCATTTATGTCATACTCACTCTGTATCTTGGCTACTTCACGTACAAACTGAATGTGAATGTCTGCAACGCTATTCTCATCGGCAGCAAACTTTGCAAGATAATCCTTAACCTTTGCGTCAATCCACATTTGCTTTGTGGTAATGAGATTGCGATTACCGTACTCTTCAGAGATAGCATGAAGCAAGTCCTTATTTGCCTTTAGAATATCGGGATGAACCTCGTTTGCAAGAGTGATGTACTTGAATGGTTCAGATACAGAATCCTCATCCACATTGACGATTATTACCTGATCAAGAGTCTTATAACCAGCATATTGAGTACGAACTCTCAACTGCATAATTTGGTATTTCCTTTCTGCCCATTTATCCTTCAGGTCTTTAAGGTGCTTGGTCATCATCGCTACAACTGAATCCAAAGACTCAGTTTCTATAGTTGAAAGCTTAGGCAAGATGTCTGAGAAAAGAATATCTTTGTTATCGGACTTAAGACCGAGTTTCCTGAACAATTTCATCCACTCTGCCTTCTCGTTCTCATTGGCGGTTTCGATGTAAGACGAAGACACAAACTGCGCCTCCTTTACATACTTAGTTACCAGCGTCTCAAATTGTTCCTGTCGATAGTTGTTAGAAATGTAAAGCGATGCACAATTGATAATCGTGTTGTTATTGTCAAGCAACGGAATAGTCTTGAACTTATCAACAGATGCAATTTGCTTCTGGTTTACCTTTACCCATCTCCAGAAATCAACGTTGTTGTTTATAACATTAACCGATTGACGCAAGTTTTCGTTCTGAGCAAGGATGTCAGTTGTGGTATTGATGTCAAACTTCACAATCTTGAACAGCTGACGCATATCCTGAGAGAAATCATCGGTATATTTCTGTGAGAGCACAACATACGTCTTCGGACACCATGCTTTCTCGCACAGAATCTTTGCGTCCTCGTTGTATTCGATATACTGGATATTCAGTTCCCTTGCTCTTACTATGGTTCCGTCATAGGCAAGTAAAGGCATATCCTTGATGTCGTTGAAACTCATAGTATCATCAAAGAGGCTGTCTGCGTCTCGCTTCAGGTATTCCAAGAAAGTGAGCATAGTTGCCTCGTCAACAAGACTGGCATAGATAACCGCCTTGTTCTTGATTACAACATCTGTGAAGAACGACTTGTCTGTGAAGGTCTTAACGCCAAACTGCTGACGCAAGAACGATTCCAGTTTCTTTACCTCTTCCTTCTCACGACCTTCAAAATAATCATTCGATAGAGCATACATCATGCTATCCAGCAACCAAGCATGATTGATATTGTCAGCATAGGTGCTGTTCTGAGCATACGCATCCTGATTGAAGTATCGCACGTCATCGTTGCTAAGATATACCTCATTTTTGTGGATGTCAACACAACGCAAGACATAATCCTTGAAACTGTTCTCCTTCAACTGAGCCTCACATCTGAATACGTAGTCAACAAAAGTTTTGTTGGCTACATAATTATTTTCTATGGCAGCATTAACTTTGGCTCGGAAATTTGCATCGTCAACTATGACTGTCGTAATAAACGAATTCTTTTCAAACTCGTGGAATCCAAGACGAACAAAGATGTTGATGAGATTATCTTTATCGTCATCAGCCAAGTCATCAAAATAGATATGCGAAAGTACGTTGATAACATTCTCGCCCAGCCATTTCTCGCAAGTCAGTTTATGAGCATCATCGTTGAAGAAATATCGATAATTGGTATAGTCGGTACTTGGTTCACCATCCTCCGTAATGTACGGAACCTTTGTGCTGTTTATCTTTAGATCTACGCCTTTGAAAGAGAGATAACGATAGAACGACACCGAATTGTTTGGCACGTTGAGCAAAGCCATAGCATCCTCATTAGAAAGGATGTAAGTGGTGATCATCGATGTGGCATCGAAAGGTTGAAAATACCTATCAACAAATGCCTTCCAGTTGTCATCTTTCTCAAAAATGATTCTTGAAGTATCACAAAGATGTGGAACAAATCTGCGCAGGAACCCTATTCCGCTACAATTAGTGTCAAAATCATAGTAAAGGTTTCCTACAGTAAATAATTCGCCTTCGTATTCAATGAAAATCTGTTTCTTAGCAAACTTATCCAATTCTTTCTCATTCAACCAATGCTTTATGAATCGTGTGTTATTCTGGGTTTCAGCAAGCCATTTCTGGAAGTTTGCTTCTTCGCATCTCGCAACAATATCATCAACCTTTACGTCAAGACTTGACGGGGAATGCTTGTATAAGAAATTTCTGAAGGATACTGATTGCCTTAACTCGTTAACAGGCAAAGAGTAATCACTCAACTCCATAAGACTAATGAAGTCTTCGATCGAAATGACTCCATTTGCAGTCATACGAGTCATGTCGTTGATTATGTTGTCGATACATTCAAAAGTACGCTTTCCGTCTTTATTCACGCATGGAACAAACGGCTCTTTTTCTATGAGCGTTTCAAATTCCTCTTGGAATTCCTCAATAAACGTCTTGTAGAGACGTCTCTTCTTGCATTCATCAAAGTCTGGGATAAGTGCAAAAATAGAGTCAAGGTCGTACTCTTCGCTTTCTATGAGTTGCTTTATCCAATAGAAGAACTGTTTACCAGCAATACGTGTAATAACGTGATTAAGTTCGATATCCTCAATATCATCGCGTTGCCCATTTGGCACCATGTCGGTGTTCATTAGGAATTTAAAGCCCCAATCAGCTCGCTTTGCCGGAAGATAACAATACAGCATAGCATCATCAATAGGCATCAACTTTCGTCCCTCTTTCTTGCACGCAAACTTAACCGCAGTCATACGGAAGTTCATATACTTCTCAGGAATCTTTTCATAACCATCAGAACGAAGTGAATCTGGATTTTCTAAAACATTGTTTATCTTATCTGTGATTTCCTCAGGTATATCATCAACAAGAGAATCCGAAACACACCAGTCTTTATTGTCCTTCTCACGCACAATTGGTTCGTCCTGGCCATCAATAAAAACACTTACCTTCTTAATGTTCGGGATAAACAAGATGACACGTTCGGAGTCAAATACATCGGTAAACAAATCAATATAGTTATCATCTCTATCTTCGTCTGTTAGTATTTCTGCATCTCTTGGCTGAAGTGCAAACTTTACTCTAAATTCTTCGTTAGGATGCTGAAAGAATACTGATTTTATGTCACAGTCTATTTCATTATACTCTGTCCAAATAGGTAGTATCTGCCATGGGGTGTTGATTACATCAGTTGCTGACTTATCAAACCTAAAAGTATAATTACCAGTATTTAGAAGCACATAGTCGTTGTCAAGGAATACGGTCTTAAAGCCAATGCCTTTATATCCAATGGCTTTTGTGTTGTCAGCCTTCTCGCCATCATTTATATCACAAATGGCTGCAATATTCTTAGGATTGAAATATTCACCTGTATGCTGGAAAGTTAGGTAGTTCTTTGTAATATGAAATTCCACATCTACGGGTAAGGCTTGATACTCGCCATTAATTTTAGCACGACGAGGATAGTCGTTTGCATTTTGCAACAGCTCATATATAAATACTTCTTTACCACTCTGTGTTAGCTGCTTTTTGAGTGTATCAAGTGAACGAGCAATCTTCTTTGCGGCACCAGCAGGATAACGCATAATGCCATCGTAAAGGCTGCTCACAATGTCTTTCGGCCATATTGGCGTTATTTCCTCGCGCAAGTCAATACCAAACTTGAGTGGTTCTATTTCAAGTAGCACCCACGTGAACTTATAATAAGCAAAACGATTAAAATCTTTATTGCTTCTGAATGGTATTGATAGATTCTTAACACCACGTTCCTTATCTTCAATCTTTGTGAAGTCAGTATTACGGATGTCTGTTATGGTGTACCAACCTTCATTCTTTTGCGGTGCAAACTGACCAATAAATAGGTTATTTTCAAGACGCAATCTTCGTTTGATATTTTCTGCATCTTTTGAATTTGCAGACAGAATAACCTTGCGTTGAGTGTTACGACGTTTCGATTCTAATTTCCTATTTACATACCAGATCTCTTGTTCTTTACAGAAAACAAAAATACCTGAATCTTTCAAGAACTCATTAAACCAGGTATAGCCCATGTCTTTGAAGTTAATTCGTTCTTTTAAGACTGCTTTTGCAAATTGGTTTTCGTTTACCCAACCATCTCCTTTTTTAGGCAAAGATTCCTTGGGCATTGAAAGAAATATATTGTGCAGTGATTCCTTTATTTTATTATCCAGCATATTGTATTTTTGTGAATAAATTATTCTACTAAATCTTTTGGTGACACACCGAGCAAGTCTGCCACTTTGAAGATGGTTGCAAGATTAGGCTACTAGCGATTACAAACGTAGGCGTTGGTGATGCTGAAACTCATGTCTAACTCTTTAGCGAGCCACGTTTGAGTGATGCCTCGCTTCTTCAGAAGCAACTTAATAATGTCACCATGCTCTTTCTTTTGCCTCATCAGATGATTATAGATCCTAATACTAATACAGATGACAAAGATATGAACTTATAAGCGATAAAAGTAATAGTGAGAAGCACGCAAAATATTTGAATTGCCGTTCTACATCTTGCCTAAGATCCGAAGTAGTACACCATTCTATGGTCAATTGTGAGTATCTATTCCCTAAGGGGTAGCTTATTTGTCTATATGATTTCATTTGGTACACTTTTTGCATGCGTTTTAGTAGAATAAACTTTAGCCCCCAGCCAAGGACTGGTATGATAATGTGTATGAGCATAAAACCCGGACCCAAAAGAATAGTCCCGAGCACAGGTAAGCCGGATAGGAGACAACGAGATAATAAGAAGACACCCGGTAACACTCCTTCTCTAAAACCCCACGAACATAAGAAAGGAGAGTAAGTTTGAAGTGTCCTTTGCCGTAGGAGCAAGGGACACTCTTATTGTCTTTTACTCCGCGTAGAATACGCTTCACACTGTGTCAAAGGATTGCATTTATCCACTGATGCTTTTCCCGAAAAAAAGGGAAGGGGCTTTTATCAAGTAGATGAATCGATTATCTAGAACGCCTCGCTTTCGCTCATCTCTCCGCAAAAGAGCCGCTTCGCAAAAGGTATATACGTATCGAATGAGAGGTATATACGTATCAAGCGAGAGGTATATACATATCAATTGATAGGTATATAGGTATCGGGAGTGAGGTAGCGACCGGTGATCGCAAAGACTACAATAGTAGAACGTCGAGGATTAGGAAAATATACGGATAGTTGAACAAGTACTTACAGTCCTATAATAGGACTGTAAGTACTTGTACGATCACATTTGTAAGTGCGGGTAATGATCCTATTTGCTAGTAGGTATCATCGTCTATTAATGTGTACAATATCGTCTGCGAGTGCAGTAATATTGGATGCAATGTGGTATATAATGTTTTTTGAGTATTATACCGTTTTTTTAGGGGTTCTGCCGGTAATAGAAACTATCGTGCAAAGATGTCAAAGTATGTGGTTAATACATCGTATTCTCAAAGGCATTGAATAGTAGATTGCATATCTGTAAATTTCAGCACATCCAACAAGTTTGTCTGTGAGATGAATCTCTACAAATTACATCAAGTTCCGGAAAGCGCCATCAAAATTATCTACTGGATCTTAATGAATTAGTATTAATTCAAAAGAATATGTATCTTTGCAAGCAGAAGATTGTATATAGAAATGAACGTGAGGATGATTGATGCCAAGTATAAGGTACTTGGGGATGGTAGCAGGGCTATGTCCTTAGTGCGTTTGGATTCGGCACAAATTACTCCCCCCCC
>CABTZX010000018.1 GCA_902489445.1 uncultured Bacteroidales bacterium | reverse complement strand
GATTAATTCTGATTAATTCCGATTGGCTCTGATTGGCTCCGATTAATTCTGATTAATTCCGATTGGCTCTGATTGGCTCCGATTAATTCTGATTAATTCCGATTGGCTCTGATTGGTTCCGATTAATTCCGATTAGTTCTGATGGCTTCTCCACAACAGCAAAGCCATGGTTCAACAGCAGTACTAACTGCACTACACAAAAGGTATAGAGGTTTCGGATGATAGGTATATAAGTTTCGCGCAAAAGGTATATAGGTACCCATTGATAGGTATATAGGTTTGGGGCGGGTCGGTCGGGCTCGTAGCGGAGGCAGCTCTACAAAAACGAACAGCGAAAAGTTACGTTCTTCAATGCATCTTCTCAGCCTAACGGCTAAAGGTCAGACTCGATCATCTGATCCGAATTAATTTATTTGTCGTATATTTGTATCGGGGAAGTGAGGAATAAAAAGACCAACACAAGAAGAAAGACATTGAAGTTACTATAACACACTTAAGTATGAGAAAAAACATCCTGATTATCAGCGCAGTGTTTGCTGCGTTGCTCTTTGCCTGCGGATGTAAGGGCAAAGACGACCTCAAGACAACAATTACGTCCGTAAAGACGGATCCGGCACAAATGACCCTGAAAGTGGGAGACTCAAAGCAGATTTCCGTTTCATGGACGCCTGCCGAGGTAAAGGCCACACCGAGCTTTTCGTCCAACAAGGAATCTGTAGCCACCGTAAACGATAAGGGGCTGGTTACGGCTGTTGCGGAAGGAGCTGCCAGTATTATCGTAAAAGTGGGTGAGCAAACCGCTATCTGCAAGGTTACGGTATCCAATTCCGGCATTGCGGAAGTATCCGTTCAGCCCGAATCCGTTACGCTATTAGTAGGAAATACGGAAACACTTACGGTTACGTGGACACCTGCAGAAATAGAAGCAACGCCCTCATATTCTATTGATAACAAGGAAGTTGCTACCGTAAGCGACAAGGGCGTTGTTACCGCCGTTGCCGAAGGAAAGGCCACTGTAACCGTAACCGTTCTGGATAAAAAACTGACTTGCCCCGTAGATGTAATTGCCTCGGTTAAGAATGAATTCCCCCTGCTGAAGTACAATGTACTTAACGATGAGGAAGATCCGGAAGTTAGTTCCTACGAAAAACAAATGGGCAGAACATATGGAAAAATACTCTACGGTGGTAATGAATTCTATGGCTATCAGAATAAAGATTTGGATCTGATTCCCGGAGCTCTTTATGGGTTGAACAATAAGAAAACCGGTGAACAGGTAATCATTGCCCTATCCAAAGAGGATATTACAAACTTCCCCAAAACACGCATCTTGCTCAAGGAATATGGGTTTAGTAATATCGAGATGGATATAGATGATAATGGTAATCAAATGTTCTACGGAAAGCACGATACCGATCCTAATCTGAGCGTTAGGGGCTGGAATTCACCCGTATCCAAACTTGGGAGCACGCTTTCTGTATGGTTTGTTCGGAAAGCGGAACCGATCAAAGCTAAAGCAAAGGACTTCCCCAGCTGGGAAGCCTTCCAAACCCGTAATGTGGATGAAATGAAGCAGTTTGAGGCAAAACTCGGTATACGCGTATACGACCCCAAACTTAGCGATGAAAATAAGAAGAATCTTATATTCCAAACTAAGAGTGCCAAGCTCTTCGAAAGCAATTTCAGTATGGTACTCTACTTCAATGAGCCTCAACAAGGACCTCGCTTTATCAATTCTATCCTTAGCACGGTACAGAAACCGAGCGACTTAAAAACGGAAGCTTTCAAGGAATGGCTTACAACAAACGGCTTTGGGTATGATTATTCGTTTGATGCAACAGAAGGATCGTGCCAAGCATTTAATGCCGATAAGAGCTTGCAAATCTACTCTGTATACTTTAAGGTAGCAGGAGGTATGGTATTACAGATCTTCCCGCCCAAAAACAAAGCTCAGGTACTGAAGAAAATGGCTGAACCTGAAACTGCAGAACTGATCCGCAGGTGCGTACGTACACAAAACTCGTTCATTCCGGACTTCCGATAAGTTTCCGCAGCCAAACGAATATCCATTCGTAATTTAATCCTTAAAACTCCCCATCGCAAAGCTCGGTGGGGAGTTTTCTTATATTCAAAACCCTCCGGATTACGCAGAAAATGCATTTTGACAGAAAACGCGCGGCATCTCATTAACTTAATATGCCACGCAACCTAACTACATTCGGGTTTAAGTGAACATTATGCGAGGGTCGATTGTTTTATAACTTGGAGTTGGAGCGACAAAGAAGCTACGGATAAGTGGGTATGGAGCAGAGGCACTATGAAGTGATTGTAATCGGCGGGGGTCATGCGGGCTGCGAAGCCGCATCGGCAGCCGCACGGATGGGTGTACGCACGCTGCTCGTTACGTCCGATATGAGCAGGATAGCGGCTCTGAGCTGCAACCCCGCCATGGGGGGCATCGCCAAAGGTCAAATTGTGCGTGAAATTGACGCACTGGGCGGTATGAGCGGCATATTAAGCGACCGCGCAACGCTTCAATTCCGTTTGCTGAACCGTAGTAAGGGCCCGGCAATGTGGAGCCCCAGGGCGCAACTCGATAAAGAGTACTTTTCGCGCCTGTGGCGCATGCAGCTCACCGAAACGGAATCCCTAGACGTAATTCAGGATACGGTTCGCGAGCTGATTATTCAGAATCACACCGTGGAGGGCGTTGTAACGGCTCTGTGGGGCGCGTTCTCGGCACAGAAGGTAATTCTATCGGCGGGAACGTTTTTGCGCGGTATGATGCACTTTGGTGCCAATAGAGAGCCGGGGGGCAGATTAGGCGAACCACCCGTCAACGCACTTACCGAACAACTACAGGATTGCGGCATTTGTTCTGATCGGATGAAAACAGGTACGCCGCCACGCATCGATTTGCGTACAGTAGATCTGTCGCTCGCGGAAGCTCAATATGGCGACAAGGAGTCGGGCGGCTTTTCGTTTCTCCCGACAAAAAGCGAACTTCCGCAGCAACCCTGCTACATATTGCACACCAACAAGGAGTGTCACAATATACTGCAACGTGCTATAGATAAGGGACTTTCGCCCCTCTATAACGGACAGATTCACTCCATCGGTCCACGCTACTGCCCCAGTATAGAAACCAAAATAGTGACCTTTGCCGGCAGAGAGCAACATCAGCTCTTTTTGGAACCGGAGGGAGCCGGCTCAAACGAATACTATCTGAACGGGTTCTCATCCTCATTACCGCCTGAGGTTCAGTTAGAAGCGCTCCGTACCATCCCCGCTTTTCGGAACGTCCGTTTCTTTAAGCCGGGATATGCAATTGAATATGATTACTTCGACCCCACACAGCTGAAGCCTACTTTGGAATCATTCGTGGTGAAAGGGTTATACCTTGCTGGGCAAGTAAACGGCACCACCGGATACGAGGAGGCAGCCGCGCAGGGACTGATGGCGGGAATCAATGCAGCACTTTCGCTGCTCTACACGGATAAAGAGCTCATCCTGCGGCGAAACGAAGCCTACATCGGCGTGCTGATTGATGATTTGGTCACAAAAGGGGTAGACGAGCCTTACCGAATGTTCACTTCGCGTGCTGAATTCCGCATCCTTCTGCGGCAGGATAACGCCGATGCGCGTCTAACGCCCAAAGGATACGAAATCGGATTAGCCGATACAACTCGCTACAATCGTTTCTGTGCAAAAGAGGAGGCGGTGCAGAAGCTCACCCGATTTATTGCAAACCTTTCTGTAACCCCAACGGAAGTGAATCCGCTTTTGGCTTCGGTAGGCGAAAAAGAACTATCGCAGGGAGTTAAGCTGCACGACCTACTATTGCGCCCCAATTTATCACTATCGCTGCTTTGCGACGTACTTCCGGAGCTGAAAAAAGCGGTTAACGAAGCAAACGAAATCAATCCGGAATCCGGGGAAAGTGCTGAAATAGCCATTAAATACGAAGGCTACATTGCACGGGAAGAGATAGAAGCAGCGCGCCTAAGTAGAATGGAAAACCTGCGTTTAGGGGATAAACTGAACTACGCAAGCATCGAAAGCCTATCAACCGAAGCGCGGCAAAAGCTGGAACGTATAAAGCCGCTCACCTTAGCGCAGGCAGCCCGCATTCCGGGGGTATCGCCACACGATATATCCGTTCTATTGGTACTGCTGAAGCAGTAATTGTTTCACGTGGAAAGTATCGATTCCAATCGAAAAGAGTTACTGCTAAAGGTATCCTTACTGCCGGATAGCCCCGGCGTATATCAATACCTGAATGCGGAAGGAACCATAATCTATATCGGCAAAGCGAAGAACTTAAAGCGCCGCGTTAGCAGTTACTTCAATAAAGAGCATACCGACCTTAAAACCAGGCGACTGGTGGCAGCCATTCGAGATCTGCGTTTTATTGTAGTTCCGACCGAGAGCGATGCGCTATTATTAGAAAACAATCTGATCAAAACCTACCGACCGAAGTACAATATCTTACTCAAAGACGATAAAAGTTACCCTTTTATCATGCTGACCAAAGGCGATTTTCCACGAATCGCAGTAGTTCGAAACATCGATCGGAGTAAAGGCATCTACTTTGGTCCCTATACGGATGTTCCCAAAGCACGGAAAATGGTATGGTTAGTACGCAATTTATACAAAATACGTACCTGTCGGCTGCCGCTCACCGAGGAACGAATCGCCGCCGGTAAGTACAGTGTTTGCCTACAATACCACATAAAACGGTGCAATGCACCATGCGTTGGACGGATAACCAAAGAGGATTACGCCGAGGATATCCGTAAAGCGAAAGAATTAATCAAGGGAGAAATCGGCAAAGTACACAAAGAAGAGATCGAACGTATGCAACTGCTGGCGGAAGCGGAGCGATACGAAGAGGCGGAAGAAGCAAAACGAATAGCGGAATTTCTCCAACATTACGACGCAGAAGAGACCGTAATACACAATCATTACGGCGAATTAGTAGTATTCGGTTACGAGGAAAGGGGCGAAAAAGCATACGTAAACCTGCTTTCGGTAGTAAACGGCGCCATTCGCTTAGTAGTAACCGAGCAGTGGCACAAGCAAATTGAAGAGGAAAAAGAGGAAGTTCTTGCTACGATTATTACCGATATGATGGAGCGGTTCGGGCTACAAGCGAACGAAATTATCCTGCCTTTTTCCATCGAATGGCTTGAAAATGACAAACTATCCATCACAATTCCGCAAAGAGGAGATAAAAAACGCCTGTTAGAGCTATCGCAATCCAATGTAACGGCTTACATTAAAGAGAAAGAAAAGCAGCAGGATAAGCTAAATCCGCAGCAAAAAGTGCGTCGCTTGCTACATCAAATGGAGCAAGATTTAGGCTTAAAACGGGCACCGCAACATATTGAATGCTTTGATAATTCCAATATAATGGGCACAAATCCGGTATCAGCCTGTACGGTATTCAGGGATGGAAAGCCTTCAAAAAGGGAGTACCGTAAGTTCCACGTGAAACAGGTAATCGGAGCAAATGACTATGATACGATGAAAGAGGTGCTCACACGGCGCTACAAACGTACGATAGCTGAGAGTAACCTCTTACCTGATTTAATCGTAATAGACGGAGGAAAAGGGCAATTAAAGAGTGCGCTCGAAGCTTTAGAAGCTTTAGAAATCGACACAGAGAAGATTGATATCATTGGATTGGCGGAACGTTTAGAAGAGGTTTACAAGCCGCACGAAACATTACCATTAATATTACCGCGCGACAGTGAAACATTACGCGTACTAAAGCATATTAGGGACGAAGCGCATCGCTTTGGGATCACTTTTCACCGTTCGCTACGAGCGAAAGCGCAACAGAAATCTGTTTTGGATAACATACCGGGAATCGGTAGCAAAAGAAAGGAATTGCTCTTAAAGAAGTTTGGTTCAATTACTAACATTCATAAGGCAACTTTGGAAGAACTATCGGACGTGATCGGCAAAGCGAGCGCAGAAAACGTAAAGGAATACTTTGAAAAAGAAAAGAAATAATAGTAACGATGAGGGTAGTTGTTCAAAGAGTAACGGAAGCATCGGTAACAATTGATGGGGAAACAATATCCGCCATAAACGAGGGATTGCTGCTTCTGATTGGCATCACGCATAGCGACAGCGAGAACGAAATAGATCGAATTACGCGTAAAATAGTAACTCTTCGTATATTTGACGATGAAAAAGGCGTTATGAACCGAAGCGTACAAGATATAGGGGGATCCATTTTGGCAGTAAGTCAGTTTACATTGTATGGAAATTGCAAAAAAGGCAATCGTCCCAGCTATATAGATGCGGCACCGGGTGCCGTAAGCGAACCGCTATACGATACTTTTTGCGAACGGTTGGAACAACTTCTACCCGGTAAAATTCAGCGGGGGCGATTCGGTGCCGATATGAAAGTGCAATTATTGAATAACGGACCGGTCACCATCCTCCTGGACAGCAATAACTTATAGTGTATTGATATGACTATAAAAGAGTACCAACAAGCTGTAGATCAATGGATTAAACAGTATGGCGTCCGTTACTTTTCGCCACTTACCAATATGGCAATTCTAACGGAGGAAACGGGCGAAGTAGCGCGTATTATGGCGCGTTTCGCCGGAGAGCAAAGTTGGAGCGCACGGGATAAGGAAAAGTTTGGAATTAATGAAGCAAACGAAAGCGAAAAAGGAAAGCAACTTCTTGCCGATGAGCTAAGCGACGTCATTTGGGTAGTGTCCTGCATCGCCAATTACTATCACATTGATTTACAGGATGCTCTGAATGCTAATCTGGATAAAAAGACCAAAAGAGACAAACAACGACATATAGAAAACATCAAATTACAGCAAAATGAGCAATAAACATCCGGAACACGAACATAAGCCGAACGACAAATATCGTCAGGCTTTCGATTCGTTCCTACCGGCAGGAACGGAAGCATCCATAAAAAGTCACGTAGCGGAAATAATCGACAAAGAGTACGAAAAAGCATTCACAAAGGAAACACTTTGTCTTTTATATAGTACGATTGATCTGACAACCCTATCGCCAAAGGATAATAAAACGAGTATTTCGGCATTTGTAGGTGCCGTGAATGATCGCTACCACAGCAAAGAGGGTGGCTTACCATCGGTGGCCGCCATTTGCGTCTATCCGTCTCACGTAAAGCAAGTTAAGGAGGAACTGTGCAATCCGGAGGTTCGTATCGCTTCGGTGAGCGGTGGCTTCCCGGCGTCGCAAACAATAGTAGACACAAAACTGATGGAAACCAGCTTTGCAATTCAGGATGGCGCTAACGAAATAGACATAGTGCTCAATATTGGTTGCTTTTTGGATGAGGATTGGCAAAATGTAGATTTGGAGATTAGGGAGCAGAAGGAACACGCCAAAGGAGCTACCCTTAAGGTGATCATAGAGAGTGGCTTACTGAAAGAACCCGAATTAATTCGTCGCGCTTCCATAATGGCAATCTTTAGCGGAGCGGACTTTATCAAAACGTCCACAGGTAAGGATTGTCCCGGAGCCAGCTTGGAAGCAGCGTATATTATGGCTCGGGTCATTAAGGAGTACGCCGATAAATTTGGTGTCAAATGCGGTTTAAAGGTATCCGGAGGCATCCGAACGCCGGAAGAGGCGGTACAGTACTACTGCATCGTTAAAAGCGTTCTGGGCGAGGATTGGCTGAATAATAAATTATTCCGCATAGGTGCCAGCAGCTTGGAAGCCAATTTACGGAAAAAAATAGCCGAAATGTAAGCAACGCAATCTACTCACATTCGGCAAAAAGAAAGCGCAATTCATTTAGCGAATTGCGCTTTTTCTATATAGATAAGGCTTAAGCCGCACCGGACATACGGAGCAGCAAAAAGGTATAAAGCACGTAGAACAGCAACATAATAGCGCCTTCGTAGCGCATAATGGTTCGTTTTCCGTAAAAAAGAACGCAAAAGAGCAACAGCACCACGCAGGATACCATAGTTATAAAGTCTAATGGAGTAATTCCTTGTACCGGAATCGGTTTCACTAACGAAACTACACCCAAAATGAGCAGAATATTAAAAATGTTGCTGCCCACAATATTGCCCACAGCCATATCTGCATCGCCCCGAAGCGCAGCTGCCACCGATGTTGCCAATTCAGGAATACTGGTTCCCAACGCTACTATAGTTAATCCAATAAACGCCTCACTTACATGCAAATAACGGGCAATTTCAACTGCTTGTTGCGTAAAGTACTTGCCACCCACAATAAGCAAAACCAACCCGAGTACTACCAGTAGCGACGATTGCCATAAGGGCAACTGTTTGACCACAGGCTCAATAAGATCATCTTTTAAGCGCTCTTTCACTTTTTCTTCGCCTCGTTTTGCCAACTTAACGGTATAAATAAGGAAAATAACAAAGAGCAGTAGAAACAGAAAACCTTCCCAACGAGCGAGCACAGCGGTAGAGGCGCCCCACAGCTTATCCGAGCAGAACAACCAAAGCAATAACGAAACAAAGAGCAAAAAGGGTATTTCAATGAGTGCGGTGCTCTTCGCCACCCGTATGGGACGTAAAAGTGCCGTAACACCAAGGATTACCGCGATATTAATGATATTGCTCCCCACAATATTCCCCATCGATATACCGCCACTTCCTTGCAGCGCTGAAGCCAAACTAACGGTCAGTTCCGGCATAGAGGTTCCCATTGCCACCACCGTGAGGCCAATCACTAAAGTGGAGACCTTCAGTTTAGCGGCTATATCGGCAGCTCCGTGCGTGAGAAAACGAGCACCAAGGGCAATCACTACGATGCATACAATGAGTAAAAAAAGTGGTAGTAACAGTTCCATCATAAAGCAGTATTGTTCATCTCCGTGCAAAACTACAAAAAGAAAGCGTACCAACCTTTTTTACATGTTCATAACTTGTAAATAACTCCTCCATAACCTGTTTGTAACGTGTAGATAACTCATTCGTAATTTCCTAGTTATTTTCAGAAAAAGTTATACCAAATAAATGATCGACAAATGCAAGAAAAAGAAGCAAAACTTTTCAACGAATTATCAACATCGTTATCAACAGCTGCAATCGGCTCTGCAAGCGGTTTAGCGCGCCTGTCGACAGTTTCAACGCCGTTATTATGAGTATTGGAATCTATTGGTTCATCTATACATATATACAATAAAGAGGCTTAGAGGCGGGGAGTAAACTGAGCTGACAAAGCAGCGTACGAACATGAACGAAAGAAGCCACCACTACGCCACGACCCCAATTGAACTACTTACGCTTATAGCGCATGAATTTCCAAGGATACGGAGCACGCGGATCCTAAGAGCATTGAGCTGTAGCAATAGGAGGTACCGCTTCGTCTCATAGAACAGCAAATATCTATGCAAATATATAAGAGGAGCTTTGGAGGCTTGTGAGTAGGAAAATCATCACGAGCTTTGTATCGAGTCGACCGGCTCAACTTTTCTCTCGTTTCGCTACCTATTAAAACAAAAAAGGCACCCTCGCGTTGTTCGGGTACCCTATCTTAGTAGCGAGGAGAGGATTCGAACCCCTGACCTCCGGGTTATGAGCCCGGCAAGCTACCACTGCTCCACCTCGCAATCACTCTATGTTCGGTTTGCCTCACTCCTCCTCGCTTGGAAGGGCGCTTTTACAACCGAACCTCTGCAAAGGTACGCAACAAATTCGTCTAAACCAAATTCTCTGCCGCTAAAGGTATATACCTCTCGCTTAAAAGGTATATACGTTTCGGTGCATAGGTATATAAGTTTCGTACGAAAGGTATAGATATATTGTGCACAGCCTTCGTGTCTTTTGAGAGGTAGCGGTGAGGGTTTCCCCTCTTGGAACAGATAGGGTGACGGAAATGCAGGAATAGGGTGAAAAAATTTGTCGGATTGAGAATTAAAGCATATCTTTGGAGCGAAAGAAGAACAATAGATAAAGAGAAAAGAAAAGACAGTATATCTCTAAAAGAAAAAGTACTAATTTCCGGTCAAAATGAGCAGCCAGAGGTTGAGGAAGAACCGGGAGAAGGAAGAAACAGAGAGGCGCGAGCCTAAGCAAAAAAGGAATAGTAGAAAGGGAAGATATTATGACAAAGACCATCACATTTAACGAATTGCGCCGCATCAAAGATGCCTTGCCTGACGGAGCTACCCGTCGAATAGCGGAAGAACTCGGCATTGAAGCCGAAACGGTACGTAATTTTTTTGGCGGAACCCATTACGCAAATGGGCGTAGTGCCGGTATTCACATTCAGCCGGGCCCCGATGGAGGAATTGTAGAAATAAGCGATACTACTATTCTGGATAAGGCTCTGGAGCTGGCAACGGATCTGCCTGAGGATATATTGGCATCCTTAGGTGCAAGCGACGCCAAGAAGGAGTAGTTCGCTACGTTCGTTGCATGCCCGCTCAGAGGGGCATTCGGCTCTTCGTGGTGGTAAAACCGCGGGGAAGAAGGATTGGTTTGTAGCAAAGTAATCAGAAAGGAGGGGAACAAAATGAAGGAAGAAAATAAAAAGAGTGACGGCACCACGTTAGTAACATTAGCCATTCATAGCTACGAAAAGGCTCAGATACTGAAAACGTTGTTGGAGGATGCAGGCATAGAAGCATCGTTGCACAATGTAAATCAGCTTCTTCCGGTAGTTTCCGCCGGAGTTCGTGTGCGCATTAAGGAAAAGGATTTGCCGCGCGCGCTCAGTCTTATTGAGGAAACGAATTGGCAGCGCGAAGAGCTTTATTCGGAACTCAATTGGGTGGATCGTAAGACGGAGGGCGCAAAGGAGGCTGAATCGCCTTACGTATTGTTACCGGTAGACTTCTCGGACTATACCCCGAAGGTATGCCGCGTAGGCTTCTTTTTCGCAAAACGTCGGAATTTGCGGGTTGTACTTGTCAATGCGTTCTTTTCGCAGTTCTTTACGGCGGCACCCATGCTATTAGGCGATGTAACCGGTTACCAGTCGGCGCGCGAACTGAATATCAAGCGTGAGTTCGATAAGGCAAAGGCCAAAATGAGCGCGCTTAAGGATGAATTGACGCGGCAGATTAAAGAGGGCGACTTGCCTGATGTACCCTTTGATACGGTATTAAAGGACGGTGCTCCGGATGAAGTGGTGCTTTCGCTTGCCAAAGAGCAGCCGCCGGTGTCCATTGTTATGGGAACGCGGGGAAAATCACAGCGCAGTGAGGATTTGCTCGGCTCCGTAGCCGCCGAAGTGTTGGATAGTGCCAAAGTACCGGTGCTGATTGTTCCGGAAAAGGTGGCTATTTCCGATTTGTCGGATGTGGATACGGTTGGCGTGGCAACCAGCTTTGATCAGAGGGACTTAGTGCTTTTTGACCGAATGATGATGCTCATGAAGCCGATCAGCCCGAAGTATCGTTTGTTCAATATATCCAAACGAATGGAGGAATGGGGTGAAGTGGAGCTAAAAGCAATGATGGAATATCACAAACAGCACTATCCCGAAAGCGACATTTCCTTTACTAAATTGGACGAAGGCGACTTTAACGAAGCGCTGCAAAAGTTCATTGAAGAAGAAAAGATCGGTATGATTGTGGTCAATACCTATCGGCGCAATCTGTTTGCACGCTTCTTCAATCCGGGAATGGCACGGCGTATGCTTTTCCATACTACTATGCCTTTGCTGGTGATGCACAGTAATAGTTGGCGCTAATTAGGAAAACGTTTCCGAAGCGAACGAGTGAACATTTTGCGGGTGTGCGTTGTTTTAGGCAATGTGCACCCGTTTTATCAGTAAAAGAATAGATGAGTAATCCGATAAATGAACTAAAGGCTGCATTGGCAGCTACCATAAATGCTTTGTACGGCATCACCCCCCTAACGGAAGCCGATATAGTGCTACAGCGCACTCGGGAGGAATTTGCCGGCGATTGGACCTATGTGGTATTCCCCTTACTTAAGGCAAGCCGCAAGAAACCGGAGGATACGGCTCGCGAAATAGGAGATGCTTTATCCGCCCGCTATCCTATGGTAAGCGGCTTTGAGGTGGTAAAGGGCTTTTTGAACCTTACCATGAGCAACGAATGGCATATAGCTATGCTTGCCGATATTGCCGGGGAACCTCATTACGGAGCTATAGAGGTAAAGGACAATGCTCCGCTCGTTATGGTGGAATATTCCTCGCCCAATACCAACAAACCGCTCCACTTAGGGCATATCCGTAATAATCTTTTGGGCTTCAGCATCGCCCGCATTCTTACGGAAAAGGGGTATCGTGTAGTCAAAACCAATATAGTTAACGACCGCGGCATCCACATCTGTAAATCGATGTTGGCATGGAAAAAGTGGGGAAATGGCGAAACACCCGAGTCAAGCGGTAAGAAGGGTGACCACTTGGTAGGGGATTATTATGTGCTTTTTGATAAGCATTTCAAGGCAGAAGTAAAGGAATTGGAGGCAAAAGGTTACTCCAAGGAAGAAGCGGAACAGCGTTCGCCTCTCATGCAGGAAGCGCGGGAAATGCTGCGTCGCTGGGAAGAAGGCGATGAAGAGGTACGTGCCCTTTGGCACACAATGAACGAATGGGTGTACGAAGGATTTGCCGAAACGTACCGTCGGTTAGGGGTCGATTTCGATAAAATATACTACGAAAGCAATACCTATCTTGTAGGTAAAGGCGAAGTGCTCCGCGGTCTGGAGGAAGGTATTCTGCAGAAACATCCGGACGGCTCCGTATGGTTCGATCTCCGGGATGAGGGAATGGACGAAAAACTACTGCTTCGTGCCGATGGAACATCCGTATATATGACGCAGGATGTGGGTACCGCCAAGATGCGTTTTGGCGATTATCCGATCGATAAGATGGTTTATGTGGTAGGAAACGAGCAGGAGTATCACTTCAAAGTACTATCCCTTTTGCTGGATCGGCTCGGTTTTGCTTTTGGAAAGGGTTTGTACCATTTCAGCTACGGAATGGTGGAATTGCCGGACGGAAAGATGAAAAGCCGCGAAGGAACGGTAGTTGATGCGGACGATTTGATGGAAGATATGGTGGCTCGTGCCAAGGAAATTGCCCTCGAAGCCGGTCGCGCCAAGGATTTTTCGGATACGGAATTGAACGAAGTAGCCGAAAAGGTTGGGTTGGGAGCATTGAAGTACTTCATTCTCAAGGTAGATCCGCGCAAAAACATGCTCTTCAATCCGAAGGAATCGATAGATTTTAACGGCAATACGGCATCATTCATTCAGTATACCTATGCACGTATTCAGTCGCTATTGGAGCGTGCCGATGTGGGCGATAAGGATACAGATTGGCAGCATGCACCGCTCAATGAAAGCGAAAAGAAGCTGATTTTGTCGCTTGCCGCCTATCCGCAGGTGGTTTCCGATGCTTCCGATGCGTATAATCCTGCCGTAATTGCCAACTGGGTGTATGATGTGGTGAAGCAATACAACAGTTTCTATCACGATTACAGTGTATTGCGTGAGGAAAACGCATCGATACGTGCCGCGCGGCTCATGCTGAGCCGTACGGTGGCAGATGTGGTGGAACGTGCTATGTATCTGCTGGGTATTGATATGCCCAAGCGGATGTAAAGGCGCGCGAAATCGGTAATACGAATGATGTTGTCCTATCCGCTATCGCCGTACATCGATGCCTTGGATCGGAGCGTATCCATAGCGCTGCTCGCTTCGGGCGGTGTGGATAGCGCAGTGGCATGTGCTTTGTTGGTTCGCGCCGGCTTTCGTCCCAAGCTTTTCTATATAAATATCGGGATGAAGGATGAGGGTTTCACCGATTGCACTCGGGAAGAAGATCTTGAGATGGTGGCTCTGATTGCCCGTAAGTATGGGCTTGAATATGAGGAAGTTGACCTTAACGAAGCGTATTGGGAGCGTGTGGTTTCCTATACGATTGATAGCGTTAAGCGCGGACTCACGCCCAATCCCGATGTAATGTGTAATCGTTTTATCAAATTTGGGGTTTTTGAGGAGCGATACGGATATGCCTTTGATTACATCGCATCGGGGCATTACGCCTCCACGGTAGTGCGAAACGGCAAAGTTTACTTAGGAACAGCGCCCGATCCGGTTAAGGATCAGACCGATTTCCTCGCTCAAATCAATCTGAAACAAATATCAAAAATTCTCTTTCCGATAGGTACATTGGATAAAAGTCAGGTACGTGCCATTGCGGAAGAGGAACATCTGCCCAATGCGCATCGTAAAGATAGTCAGGGAATATGCTTCCTCGGGAAAATCAACTATAACGATTTCTTGGAGAAGTATTTAGGGAAGAAAAAGGGCGATATCATCGAATTTGAAACGGGTAATAAGATTGGCGAGCACGACGGCTTTTGGTTTCATACCATCGGACAGCGTAAAGGCCTGGGCCTGAGCGGAGGTCCCTGGTTTGTGGTTCGTAAGGATTGCCCCGCCAATATCCTATATGTGAGCCGCGGTTACGATCCGGAAACGCAATACGGATATGAGATTTGGTGCCGTGATTTCCATTTTATCACTGAAAACCCCTTTACTGCCGGTTGCCCCAATCCCCTACCCGTTGCGCTTAAGGTGCGTCACACGCCGGAGTTTTTCCGAGCCACGCTGGCAAAGGAGGGCGATGTGTACCATATTGTGAGCGAACAGCGCATACAGGGCATTGCTCCCGGTCAGTTTGCCGTTGTGTACGATCCCGACTGCACGATATGCCTCGGTAGCGGTAGAATTGAAGAGGGCAGATAGCCTATGGATGCCATTCGGGAAAAACTCTTCTCCTTACAGGACGAATCGGTACAACGCTTTGCCGCAAAACTACTGCCAACTATTGATTCCGAACGGATCATCGGCGTTCGAATTCCTCTACTGAGGGCAACGGCGCGCGCTATCTATAAATCGGATAAGGCGTTGTGTTACAGCTTTCTTGAGGAACTTCCGCACACATATGTAGAAGAGGATTTGCTGCATATGATGCTGATCGGCTTGGAGCCCAACGCAGCGCGTCAGATAGAGCTACTGGACCGCTTTCTCCCCTTTGCAGACAATTGGTGCGTTACGGATGCTTTGTCGGCAAAAACAATGTGGCGCGAACCGGCTCTTTGTTGCGTGGCAATAAGGCGTTGGCTTGCTACGGATGCCGTTTATACACGCCGCACAGCGCTCGTTGCTCTGATGGAAAGTTTCCGTTACAACTGTTTTGACCCCTGCTTTCTCGAGTGGGCTGCGAAAGCGGCTCCGGAAGATTCGTCCGAAGTAACCGATGTGTACTATTTACGGATGGCGGTCGCTTGGTTCTTTGCCGAGGCTCTCACGCAACAATATGAGCTTACATTGCCCTATATAGAAGAGGGAAAGCTGCCGAATAAGACCCGTCTGCTTGCCATTCGTAAGGCTTGTGAAAGCCGTAAAGTACCCTCTGACCGCAAAGAGGCACTACGTCTTTTGCGCAATCGTTAAATACGTTCCGTTCGGAACCATTCGTTTCTTTTCAGAATAGCTTCTAACTCCTTTCGCGAAAGGTATATAACTTTCAACGGAAAGGTATATACCTATTGCGGTAAAGGTATATACCTATTCATTCAAACGTATATACCTATCGCGGAGCCTCTATGTTACAATAAAATGAAGGGGTTGAACGTTTGTTGAAGTAAATAGGCAGGCGCAAGCCGTTGCGTAGTGCCTCAGACAATGTAAAATAGTTATCTTTGCAGAAGGAAAAACGAGTAAGGAACACAAACACACCACGAGATAAATGAAAAGGGTGTTCGATATCGTCACAAGCAGCATGGGGTTGATAATTCTATCCCCCCTTTTGTTGGTGTGTATCTTACTCATTTGCCTCGATTCTCATGGAGGCGCATTCTTCAAACAAAAGCGGGTTGGTCGGTATAATAGGGACTTTGTGCTCTATAAGTTCCGCTCTATGCGCTCGCAAACATGGGCAAAAGGTCAGTTAATAACGGTGGGCGAGGAGGATCCGCGCATCACGCGCATCGGACGCTTTATACGTCGCTACAAAATAGACGAGTTGCCCCAGCTGTACAATGTATTGCGTGGCGATATGAGCATTGTTGGTCCGCGGCCGTTGGTGCGTCAGCAGGTGGAACTGTATCCGGAGGATTATATGCCGATTCTATCGGTTCGGCCGGGCATCACGAGCAACGCCTCCATTTACTTCCGAAACGAGAGTAAAATCCTCGGAATGGTGGATCATCCGGAGCGTTACTTCAAAGAGGTCATTATGCCGCAAAAGATCAAATTGAATAAGGAATATGTGGCCAATCAGAGCTTTTGGAACGATATGCGCCTGATCGGTCATACCCTTTTTCCCTGCCGAGCGGAGGAAGCTCCCTTGCCCCAAGCGGAAGACATGCCGGAAGGTGTTCGTTTGAAGCGTGATTTAGCCGCAAATTGATATCAATTCGGTACATTTGCATCGGTAAACGATACGGCTTGAGGCATGGATGATTCATTTTGGTGGCTTATTGTCGGGTTGGCTCTATTTGTGGTTGAGTTGCTCACGCCGGGCTTTGTAGTTGCTTGCTTCGGTGTGGGTGCTTTGCTGGCATCTCTGATTGCTCTGTTTGGGGGGGGATTGTTCTGGCAAGTGTTCGCCTTTTCCGTAGGATCGATAGCGGCTCTTTTGTTGTTACGTCCGCTGTTAAATCACGGAAAAAAGGATGCATCGGGAGCAAAAATAGCACCGGATAAGGCTACCGGTATGGATGCGCTCAAAGGGCGTACCGTTTTGGTGGTCAAACAGATCGACGGAACCGAAGGAATCGGTCGTATTGCAGTGGACGGCGATGAGTGGCCCGCACGCGCAAATGCAGCCCAAGAGCATTACGCGCCGGGCGAGCGTGTAACCGTTTTGGGCAACAGTAGTATTGTACTTATTGTAACTAAGCCGGAATAGCCTGAAATAAAGAAAACCAAGAAACGATAATAAAGATATGACTGCAACATTTATTACGGTTATTGTTATTCTGCTACTGGTGATTTTCATTGTCGTAAAGGGTTTGATTATCGTGCAACAATCGGAAACCATCATAGTAGAACGCCTCGGACGTTACCATAAAACGCTCGGAAGCGGGGTAAATATCATCGTGCCCTTTATCGATAAGCCGCGCTCTATGATGTGGCGTTATACCACACGCAATATAAAAGGCAATTTGTTGGTTAGGGTGCTTCCCGTAACCCGAATAGACTTGCGCGAAACAGTGTACGACTTTGACCGCCAAAGCGTGATAACACGTGATAACGTAGTTACGGAAATTAATGCCGTTTTGTACTTCCAAATTGTGGATCCCATGAGGGCGATGTACGAAATATCTAACCTGCCGATTGCCATTGAGATGCTTACGCAAACCAGTTTGCGTAATGTGATTGGCGAAATGGATCTGGACGAAACGCTCACCAGCCGCGATACTATTAACAGTAAGTTGCGTGATATTTTGGACGAAGCTACCAACAAGTGGGGCGTAAAGGTTAATCGTGTTGAGTTGCAGGATATTAACCCTCCGCGCGATATTAGGGACGCAATGGAAAAGCAGATGCGTGCCGAACGCGATAAACGTGCACAGATCCTCACGGCGGAAGGCTTAAAAGAGGCGGCTATACGAGAATCTGAAGGGAAAATGCAATCTTCCATCAACCACGCCGAAGGGCTTAAAAAGGCAGAAATATTGGCGGCGGAAGCGGATAAGCAGAGCAAAATCCTTCGGGCTGAGGGTGAAGCGACGGCAATACGTCGTATTACGGAATCGTTGTCCGAATCCGGTGGCGATCCCACTCAGTATCTAATTGCCGTTCGTTACCTCGAAACGCTCTCATCCCTTAACCAAGGCAAGGGCGACAAACTGGTTTATCTGCCTTACGAAGCTACCGGCGTGCTGGCGGCTTTGGGCGGAATCAAGGAAATATCGGGGCAAAAATTGATCAATCCTATACCCCCAAAGGTACATTAAGCTTTGGAACGTACTTACCCATATGATTTATCGATAGTGATTCCGCTACTGAACGAAGCGGAGTCACTGTCACTTTTGCAAGAGCGCATTGCCACAACGATGCAGCAAGCCGGCATCACTTACGAAGTTATCTATGTGGATGACGGTAGTACCGACGAGAGTTGGCAGATCATTGCTGCCCTGCATCAGGCTAATCCTGAGAGCGTTAAGGCGTTACGCTTCGCTCGGAATTACGGAAAAAGTGCCGCTTTGCAGTGCGGATTTACCAAAGCTCAGGGGCGTTTGGTGGCTACAATGGATGCCGATTTGCAAGATGCTCCGGAGGAATTGCCCGAAATGTGCCGGATTTTGGATACTGAAGGGCTGGATTTGCTCAGCGGTTGGAAGAAAAAGCGTTACGATCCCAAGCTGACCAAGAACCTGCCGTCCAAGCTTTTCAATGCTACGGCGCGCCGCGTTTCGGGTATTCACAATTTGCACGACTTTAACTGTGGGCTCAAACTCTATCGGAGCGAAGTGGTTAAGTCTATTGAGTTGTATAACGATATGCATCGGTATATCCCCATATTGGCTAAGGATGCCGGTTATAAGCATATAGGCGAAAAGGCGGTGAAGCATTCGCCTCGCCGTTTTGGTCGCTCCAAGTTTGGGATAAACCGCTTCTTTCACGGCTATTTGGATTTACTTACGCTGTGGTTTTTATCGCGTTTTGGCCGCAAACCGATGCACTTTTTCGGCTTTTGGGGGAGCATTCTTTTTCTGATCGGTATCATTGCGTTGGCAGTGGTGCTTATCGGTAAGCTGATCGCTCTGCTGCGGGGCGTGCCGGCTCCGCTGGTTACCGATCGGGTTTACTTCTTTATTTCGCTTGCCGCTATGATTATCGGCACGCAACTCTTTACGGCGGGCTTTATTGCGGAGCTTATCTCGCGCAATGCACGCGACAGGAACCGATACAACATTACGGAGGAACTGTGAGATGAGTGGGATTAAACGAGAGGCGATGCGCCTGCTGAGCTGCTATACCGGTGTTCCTGCCGAACGAAAAGTATATACCTTTGGTTTCAAAAGTATATACCTTTTCTCTGAAAGGTATATACCTATCGTTGCAAACTTATATACCTTTTGGGGAGCCGGTTCCGTGCCGCTGAATCGTTGTTGTGAGGCTTAAAGTGGGGAATATGAAACATCGTTTATTGCTTACGGCGTTTGCTTCGCTTTGTGCGGTAGTGCTTGCGGGGTGCGGATGTGCCCAAAGTACGCCCGGCTATTACCATAATCAGGGGGAAGCGTTCCACACCTATTACAGCATTAAGTATCGGAGCGATCGCGCTATGGATCAGGAGATTGCCGAGGCACTCCAAAAGCTCAATAATGTGGCGAATCCGTTTGAAAAAGGTACCCTTTTGTATCGGCTGAACAATAACGAAACCACGCTGACGGACAGTACCTTCCGGCTGCTTTTCAGCCGGGCGATGGAGGTATCCCGCATGACTCAAGGCAAATACGATATTACGGTGGGGCCGCTCGTCAATATTTGGGGCTTCGGCTTTGAGCCGTCGCCGTGGAAGGAGGGTAAAGTGCCCCAATCTGCCATTGATAGCATCCGCCAATTTGTCGGGTTTGATAAAGTGACGCTTCGGGGCGATACGTTGGTCAAAGCGGATCCACGAATACGCTTGGATATGGCTTCCATTGCGAAGGGCTATGCATCTGATTTAGTGGCGGATGCATTGTGCCAAAAAGGCGTATCGGACTATTTGGTCGAAATTGGTGGTGAAGTGGCTTTTTCGGGAATTAATCCCGATGGCGAAGCGTGGCGCGTGGGCGTTAGTAAGCCTTTGTTCGACACTTTGGGCATATCAAATCAAATGGCATGTATTTTGCATCTAACGGGTAAGGGCGGAATGGCAACCAGCGGCAACTACCATAATTACAAAGTGCGCGCTGACGGATCCCGATACGCCCATACCATCGACCCAACTGCCGGCTATCCAATTGAGAGCGATGTGCTGAGTGCTACCATTATAGCACCCAATTGTGCGCTTGCCGATGCGCTCGCTACCGCCTCCATGGTATTGGGGAGCAGCGAAGCATTGCGCTTGTGCGAGCAACAGCTGGGCGTGGAATGCCTGTTGCTGATGTCGGATCGCCAAGAGCCGGAGGGATTCCGAATGGTTAAAACATCGGGAATGGACGCTTATATCAAGGAAGTAGAAGCAAATAATGACACGAAGTAAAGAAAAGCAGGCTGAAGTGGACCGACGCTATTTGCGTATGGCGCGCGTTTGGGCGGAGAATTCCTACTGTAAACGCCGGCAGGTGGGCGCTCTGATCGTCAAAGAGAATATGATTATCTCCGACGGCTATAACGGCACTCCCTCGGGCTTTGAAAATGTGTGCGAAGACGAAACCGGCATCACCAAACCTTACGTGCTTCACGCCGAAGCCAACGCCATTACCAAAGTGGCTGCCAGTACCAATAACAGCCAGGGCGCTACTATTTACATCACCGCTTCGCCCTGTTTGGAATGTGCCAAACTGATTATACAAAGCGGAATCAAACGGGTGGTGTATGACGACGAGTATCGACTGAAGGACGGCATCGAGCTGTTGCAGCGTGCCGGCATCGAAGTGCTTTGTTTGCCTTGTGAACATAAAACGGAATAAGTATATACCTACGCAGTACAAATGGACGGAAAAAGTATAGCTTCCAAGTGGAGATGGATTACGGCAGTGGTAATAGCCTTTGCTCTCGGTATCGGAGTTACCTTGCTCGTGGGGAAGCGTTCCCGGCGCAAAAGCGATCTGGAGCGTACTTTTGACATTATCGAACAGAATTATGTGGATAAGGTCGACCGAAGTGAACTGGAAGAGAGCCTTATTCCGCAATTGCTCAATACGCTCGATCCGCATTCTACCTATCTGACACGGGAGGAAAGTGATATCGATATGCAACGCTTGGAGGGAACCTTTTACGGCGTGGGTATTTCCTTTAATACCATTATCGATACGCCTGTGGTAGTGGAGGTAATCCCCGGCGGTCCGGCGGAACGTGCCGGAATGAAAAAAGGCGACCGTATTATTGCCGCAGATGCTGAAATCCTGCTCACCAAGGATCTCACAGCGGAAGGGGTGCGCAAGCGTCTTCTGGGAAAAAAGGGTAGCGTGGTAGCGCTATCAGTACTACGAGACGGCAAAAAAATGGAAATACCGGTTACGCGTGACGAAGTACCCATCCAAAGTATCGATGTGGCTTATATAGCGGAAAAGGGCATCGGATTGATGCGCATCGGCAGCTGGTCGCGCGGTACCTATGGCGAATTTATCGCAAAAGCATCGCGTTTGATGAACGAAGGAATGAAGGCTTTGGTCATCGATTTACGCGATAACGCGGGCGGATACTTAGACCCCGCCATATCGGTAGCAAACGAATTTTTGCGCAAAGGGCAGCTAATTGTATATAACGAAGGTAATTCCTTCCCCAAAGAGGAATACAAAGCCAACGGAAAAGGTATATTCCCCGATTTGCCCCTCGCGGTATTGGTTAACGAGCTTTCGGCAAGTAGTAGCGAGGTTTTTGCTGCTGCGATGCAGGATCACGATAGAGCCGTTATCGTGGGACGACGTACTTTCGGAAAAGGATTAGTGCAAAGACCCTTCTTCTTACCCGATAGCAGCCAAATACGGCTTACCATTGCCCGCTACTATACGCCCAGCGGCCGTTCCATACAAAAGGAATATACCTTGGGCGATAAAGAGGAATACAGCCGCGACCTAATCGAGCGTATGGATGCAGGAGAGGCTTTTGGCGTGGATAGTGCTCTGTTTGACGAAGCTCCTCGCTATAAAACGGACGCAGGAAGGGTGGTTTACGGAGGCTACGGAGTGATGCCCGATATATTTGTATCTGCCGATAGCACTTATGCCAACTCTTACTACTTGCGACTAATGGAATCGGGTGCGGTAACTGAGTTTGCTTTCCGCTTTGCCGATAAGAACCGCTCGGAACTATCCTTGTGTAAAACGCCGGATGAGGTTACATCCTATCTATCGCGAAAGGGCAATTTGCTCTCTTCGTTAGCTTCGTATGCCGCGCAGCACGGAGTGCCGCAGCGTAGCTTCCTGCTACAGGAAGCAGCGCCTCAGATTGAACGCGTGCTATATGCACAAATAGCTCAGTTCGTACTGGGGACGGAGGGATTCTATCGTATATACTTCTCCGGCGATCCTACGATTGAGGCAGCTCTGGCGGAAGTGAACAAAAAGAGGATAAAATAGGTTATGGATAAGAAAGAACTCCGTAAGGAGGTGAGAGCGCTCAATAAGATACATCTGGTAGGGGAGGAGCGAGTACAAGCATCCCGGAGGATTTGCGCTGCCATAGAGGCAAATCCGCATTTCCGGCAAGCTAAGCATATCGCTTTGTACCACGCATTGCCCGATGAACCGGATTTGCAGCTTTTGCTCGATAAGTACGCAGCGGAGAAACATCTCTATCTACCTCGGGTTGAGGGGGATGATATCTCTTTTTACCCCTATTCCGGTGAGGATTCGCTAACACGCGGTGCTTACGAAATTGAGGAACCTACCGCGTCGCAGGAACAGAGCGTTGCTCCCACACTGCCGGAGCTAATCCTTGTGCCCGGGATGGCGTTTACCAAACAAGGAATACGGTTGGGGCGCGGTAAAGCATATTACGACCGCTTCCTCCCTCATACTAAGGCATATTTGATCGGAATTACGTTCAAATTTCGTATCTTTGACTCCATCCCCACGGATGAGTGGGATGTGCATATGAATGAGATAGTTACAGACTAAAATATAATAGGAAAAAGAATCTATATGAACAACAACATTAAAACGTTCTCCCTACCGGAAGAACTTCCCGAATATCCCTCCTTTCAGGAAGGAATCCGTAGGGCACCGGACAGAGGTTTCCGCCTGACAAAGTCACAAACCCGGATAGCGTTGCGCAATGCACTGCGCTATATACCTACATCGCTTCACGAAAAAATGGCTCCCGAGCTATTGGAAGAGCTTAAAACGCGCGGTAAGATATATGGGTATCGTTATCGTCCCGCCGGTGATCTTAAGGCTACAAGCATTGACGACTACAAAGGCAAATGCCTTGCCGGTAAGGCGTTTCAGGTAATGATTCATAATAATCTTGCCTTTGACGTAGCCCTTTATCCGTACGAATTGGTTACTTATGGGGAAACAGGGCAAGTTTGTCAGAATTGGCTCCAGTATCGCCTTATTATCCGTTATCTGGAAGAATTGACTGACGACACTACACTGGTGATGGAAAGTGGGCATCCGCTGGGCTTATTCAAGTCTAATCCCAATGCACCGCGTGTAATCATTACCAACTCAATGATGGTAGGTTTGTACGACAATATCGAAGATTGGGAAATTGCCGCACAGATGGGTGTTGCCAACTATGGACAGATGACCGCCGGCGGATGGATGTATATAGGTCCGCAGGGTATTGTACACGGTACGTTTAACACATTGCTCAATGCCGGGCGTAAGGTACTCCATATACCTACCGGAGGTAATCTCAGCGGCAAGCTCTTTGTCTCCAGTGGGTTGGGCGGTATGAGCGGTGCTCAGCCCAAAGCTGCAGATATTGCCGGAGCGGTAAGCATTGTGGCTGAAGTGGACCAATCCCGTATCGATACACGTTACGGACAAGGTTGGGTAAAGCATGTAGCTCAGACGCTTGAAGAAGCTACCGAATTGGCTTTACAAGCACAAAAGAAGGGCGAAACATGCTCCATAGCTTATCACGGTAATGTGGTTGATCTGCTTGAATACTGCCTCGAAAAGAATATACATATCGATCTGTTGAGCGACCAAACCAGCTGCCACGCTGCGTACGAAGGCGGTTATTGCCCCGTTTCACTCAATTTTGAGGAACGTACCAAGATGCTTAAGGAAGATCGCGAACGCTTCCATAAGGAAGTGGATAAGAGCCTTAAGCGTCATTTTGAAGCAATTCGTAAATTGGTGGCTAAAGGTACCTACTTCTTTGACTATGGTAATGCCTTCATGAAAGCCGTTTACGACTCAGGCGTAAAGGATATCCTCCGCAATGGCGTGGATGATAAGGAAGGCTTCATTTGGCCCAGCTACGTGGAAGATATTATGGGTCCTGAGCTGTTTGACTATGGTTATGGGCCGTTCCGCTGGGTTTGCTTGAGCAATAAGCCCGAAGATTTGCACAAAACCGACGTAGCTGCAATGGAATGCATCAATCCCGATCGCCGCGAACAGGATAGGGATAACTACATTTGGATCCGCGATGCTGAAAAGAATCAGCTTGTTGTGGGTACACAAGCACGTATTCTCTATCAGGATGCCCAGGGCCGTTTGGATATAGCGCTTCGTTTCAACGAAATGGTACGTAACGGTGAGGTTGGACCTATCATGCTGGGACGCGACCATCACGATGTAAGCGGTACCGATTCGCCTTTCCGCGAAACCGCCAATATACGCGACGGTAGTAACGTTATGGCCGATATGGCGGTACAGTGCTATGCCGGTAATGCGGCGCGCGGTATGAGCTTAGTCGCTTTGCACAATGGTGGCGGCGTAGGCATCGGTAAAGCCATTAACGGCGGATTCGGTATGGTATTGGACGGAAGCAAGCGTGTGGACGAAATCCTCAAGAGCGCAATGACTTGGGACGTAATGGGCGGTGTGGCTCGTCGTGCCTGGGCGCGCAATGAACACGCTATGGAAACCAGTCGTGCCTTTAACGAAACGCATGCCGATGGTTATCATATTACGATGCCTTATCTTGCTTCGGATGAGTTGATTGAGCGTCTAATTCCATAATTTGTTGACACTTTGTTAAGGGGCATTACGGGCTTTCGGTTGATAAGTTCGCATTTGCCCCTTTATTACTACCCTAACTGACCCAAACAATATGAAAAAACTTGTGGTATTAACCGGAGCCGGTATGAGTGCCGAAAGCGGTATTTCCACCTTTAGGGATAGCAACGGACTATGGGAAAACTATCCCGTTGAGGATGTCGCTTCCATAGATGGATTTCATCGCAACCCAAAGCTGGTGCTTGATTTCTACAATCAGCGCCGACACGATTATGCCGGCTGCGAACCGAATCAGGGCCACATAGGCTTAGCTGAGTTGGAAAAGCAGTACGATGTAACCATTATCACCCAAAATGTGGATGATCTGCACGAGCGTGCCGGGAGTAGCAAGGTGATACATCTACATGGAGAATTGATGAAGAATCGCAGTGTGGCGAACGAAACCAAAACCTATCCCGTCGATCCGGAGCATCCCGATTTACACATTGGCGATTTGGCTCCCGATGGTCATCAATTACGTCCGTTTATTGTTTGGTTTGGCGAAGCGGTGCCTATGATTGAAGAAGCTGCGCGGCAAGTTGCCAAAGCGGATATTATGGTCGTTATCGGTACATCCTTAGTGGTTTATCCCGCTGCCGGGCTTTTGTATTACGCGCCGGAGGGGTGCCCTATATACGTAATTGACCCAAAGCCGGTTGCCGCGTCGTTCGGAAATCTCGTAACTTATATTGCCAAAGGCGCTTCCGAAGGCGTGAAGGAGCTTATCGATTTGCTGGCAAAAGAGCCTTAATCCCTCTGTTTTCCGATGAAATTGCCTAAAAGGGACATAATACTTCTGGTGCTGACGGTTGTTATTATAGCGGCAGCCACTGCTTGGTCCCTATGGCAACCTCCCCGCTGGTATATTATTGGTTCAGCCCCCGGTTCACTTACCATTGAGGGGGTGAAAGTATATTTGGAGGATGATCAATTAAATCAAATTGACAGTACGATTATTCGTAGCGGTCAATTTGAACTTTCCGGTCGATACCATGCGCGATATAAGCAACATCTGATGCGTTTGGTGGTCCGAGTGCCCCACACACGTTATGTAACGGCGGCTATTCTCGAGCCGGGTCAAACCATTTACGTAGATTTAACACAATATGCCGCCGGTGGTACCCCTCTGAACGATGCGTTGAGCGCCTATATGGATGCTTGTGATTCGATTGAGACTGAGTACTATATGGAGCTCCGAAAGCTATCGTTATCCGCCTTGGAAAAGGACGTTTCACTTAGCGAAATCGATGCTATTTACGCGCAAATGCAGAACGATGTGGTAGCCAAATCAAAAGATGTACTTGAAGCGCATCCCAATGATTTGGTGGGCGTTCAGGCGCTGGTTGCTATTCTCGAGCGCGCTGCCGATGTGCCATCCATTAAAATAAGTGGACTTATTGAGGGTCTCGGCCCTGAAATTTTGCAAAACGATAGGGTAAAAAGAATGAGAAAGAGCGCCATCCGCGGCTTAATGGTTAAGGATGGGAGTCAATTCTTTGATGCTACGCTCACCGATGCCAATGGCAAGCCGGTTCGTTTGTCTAAGTATGCAGGGCAGGGAAAGTTCACTATTCTCGGCTTTTGGGCTTCCTGGTGCCGCCCCTGTACCGATCAGCTCACACTTTTGAACCTTATGGCGGGCAAATATTCCTCCAACGACCTTGAGATAGTGGGTATTCAGGTGGGTGGTACGTTGACCGGATTGCGTAATACGCGCAGCAAATTGCTGCTCAATTGGCCTCAGCTGCTCGATAGAGATCAGTCCGTTGCCGAGCAGTACAGTGTGACGTTTCTTCCCGAAGCCATATTGCTGGATCGCGAAGGGTATATTCTTGCGAGCCATTTAAGCGGGAAACAATTGCCGGATACGCTTTCGTACTATTTGGGTTACCATGAGTTTCACTAACGCGGATGCGCTTTTTATGCGCCAAGCGCTGTTAGAAGCCGCCGAAGCGTATAGCGAGGGCGAAGTGCCTATCGGTGCGGTTGTTACCGATGGACGGCGCATAATCGCTCGGGCGCATAATTGTGTGGAACGATTGCAGGATGTTTCCGCGCATGCCGAAATGATAGCGCTTTCCGCCGCTTCGGCACACTTTCAGAGCAAATATCTAACCGAATGCACGCTTTACGTTACACTTGAGCCTTGTCCGATGTGCATGGGTGCGCTCCGATGGAGCCAAATAGGGCGTATTGTATACGGAGCGGAGGATCCAAAGGGAGGGTATCGCTGCTATCAAAAAGGAATAGAGCATCCCAAATGCTCTGTGGAGGGAGGGCTGCTTGCCGCTGAAGCCGCAGCGCTGATGCGTCGCTTTTTTGCGGCCCGACGCAAATAATCACCAAATCCCTTCCACTCATCTCAACATCCTCATCCAAGCGTCTCTGCAAAAGGTATATACCTTTCGTCTGAAACCTATATACCTTTCACTTGAGAGGTATATACCTCTCGTCCGAAACCTATATACGTTTCGCGTTGGCAAAATAGCATCTACGAAAGGCGGATGCGTGTTATTTGCGCCAGAAGGAGGGTACGAAGATGCCGATCACGGTGAATACTTCGAGACGGCCGGCAAGCATAATGATGCTCATAACGATCTTTCCAAATGCACCCATAGAGGCAAAAGAGGAGGAATGGGCTCCAAAGGTTGCTCCTACGTTGGAGATACAGCAGAAGGTATCCGCTACGGACGAGACAAAGTCGTTTCCGGTCAAGCACAAAGCAAGGGTGCCGGCAATGATAACTGCTAAATAGAGAAAAATAAAGGCAAGCACCTGAATCACCACATCGCTATCCACCGCTTTTCCGTTAAAGCGTACGTTGGTGACCATACTGGGATGAATGCGCTTTTTAAACTCATTGCTCAGGTTTTTGATCATTACCATCAGTCGGCTCATCTTAAGGCCTCCCGTAGTAGATCCGGCACATCCGCACACGCCCATCATCATAATGCCGATGCAGAAGAAGAAGGGATGCCACAAATTCATATCTGCCGTTACGTATCCGGTACTGCTAACAAGCGAAACTACTTGGAACAGCGCTTTTCGAAAGGTTTCCTCCGTGGAGGAGAAAATATGGTTAAATAACAGCCAAATGAAGGTGATCACGGTAAATCCTACCACAAACCAAAAGAACCAGCGGAATTCCTCTTCCTTGAGGAGACGCTTGGGCTGGCGCCGAAAAACGGCTATATAGAGTAGCGGCATATTAAGGCTGCCCAAGAACATAAAGGCGGTGATTACGTACTCCGTATAGGCGGAATTATACGCCAGTATACCATCGTTGCGCGTTGAATATCCTCCAGTGGAGACGCAAGTAAGCGCGTGGCACAACGAATCGAAGAGGTTCATCGGCCCCGCCCAGAGCAATAGGGTGAGGAGGACGGTAATTCCTACGTACAGCACCCACAATCGTTGGGCTACTTCGGCAATTCTGGGGAGAAAACGCTCGTGCTTGATACCGGTTGATTCAGCATTATAGAGAGACGATCCGCCGATGCCGCTCATCTGCGGTAGAGCGAGTGTAAAAAGTACGATACCGATGCCGCCCTGCCACTGGATCAGGCTGCGCCAGAGTAGTATGGCGTGGGGCAGTTGTTCCACACTTGTGAAAATAGTTGCTCCCGTTGTGGTGAAGCCGGAAGCAGTTTCGAAAAAAGCGTCCGCAACGGTTTCCGTAAAACCACCGAACACAAAGGGCAACATGCCGATTAGCGATAGCGTAAGCCAGGTACCGGTTACGGCGAGCATCCCCTCGCGGCGGCCCGATTTTTGTCCCTTTTTCGATTCTTTTTTGCCTAATACCAGAAGCAGATATCCCAATCCGCTCATAATAAGTGCCGTCCACAAAAACGCATGCGAGGATGATTCGCCGTAGAACAGATCCACAAAGGTGCAGAGGAGCAGGAAGGCGGTTTCCGTAAGGCACATATTGCCCACCACTAACGCTACAAAGCGGAAGTTGATGTGTGTGCTGTGGCGGCTGAGCCACTTATTGCGAGATGCGATTTGTTCGGGCACGGTTTTTTACGCTTCAAATAGCTTTCGGATGCGTGCCATAGGCACATTGTAACAGAAAACAACTACCAAATCGTATGGTTCGATAACCGTATCTCCGTCAATCATCCTCGGAACACCGTTACGCACCATACCGCCTAAGGTAACGCCTTCGGGGAGATGTAGCTCGCGAACGCGTTTCCCCACGATGGGAGCACCGCGGCGTGCCACCACTTCAGCCACGTCGGCATTAGCAATGGTAAGGCTTTTTACCGTATTGGTATCCTGCCCCAGCAGAATGCGATAAATATGGCCCGAAGTGATCACCTTTCGGTTGATAATGGTTCCGATATCCAATTTTTCCGCAAGAGGTATGTAATCCACGTTTTCCTCTTGAGCGATGGTTTTGAATATACCAAAGCGTTTGGCGGCAAGGCAGGCGAGGATGTTGGTTTCGCTGTTTTCCGTGAGCGCCACAAACACCTGAGCCGAAGCGATTCCCACCTCGGCGAGCAGCGCCGTATTGCGTCCGTCGCCGTGAAAGAGGGTTACGTTTTGGGGCAACCAGTTACGAATTTTTTCAATTCGTTCCTTTTCCTCCTCAATAACCACAAAGTGTATGCCGCGGCTCGCCTTATCGATGGCGCGCAGGGCTATATCGGATGCTCCCATAATGAGCACCTTTTTTACCGTTACGTTCTGTTTTCCGCAAAGTTGCCGCACGGCATCGATATCATTTGCCAGAGCGGTGAAGAAAACGATATCTCCGTGCTCGATGCGGGTTTCCCCTTTGGGGATGATTGTTTCCGAGTCGCGCTTCACCGCCACTACGTGAAACATCTTTTCCTCGGGCATAGTTAGCTCGGAGAGCCGTTTTCCCACTATTTCGCTACCGAAGCGTACTTTGACCCCTACCAAGGCGATCATTCCGTTTACCAGTTCGATGTACTTGCGAGCCCACGGATTGAGCATAATGGTATTGATCTCTTCCGCGGCAAGTTCCTCCGGATAAATGAGCGATTTTACCCCGCTCTCGTGAAAGAAGCGGGCATATTCCTGACCCAGATAGCCGGGATTGCTCACGCGTGCCATTGTTTCGCGCACGCCAAAGTCGTTTGCCATCATGCAAGCCAGTATATTGGCGTGTTCCTCATTCATCACGCTGATGAAGAGGTCGGTATCCTCAATGCCGCACTCCTTCAGATCGTGTGCATCGGTTGGGTTGCCCGAATAGGTAAGCATATCCTGCCCGGCCGAAATTTTCTCCAACAAGCGCGCATCGCTGTCCATCAGCGTGATGTCCTGCTGCTCTTCGTTGGCTAATTTCAGCGCGAGGTGCTGTCCAATTTCACCGGCTCCGGCAACGATTATTTTCATATACTATTTAAGGTTTGGTATATATGTTCTGCATCAATACCGGCGTAAGCGCGCTGAGCCGCCACACTTCCGTGCGGAATAAACTCGTCCGGAATGCCCAAACGGACAATCTGTCCGGCAAATCCGCGCTCGGTAAGGTATTCGGCTACGGCACTGCCAAAGCCGCCTATACGGCATCCGTCCTCAACGGTTACAATTTTGCGGTAGTGTACCGCCACTTCGTCCAATAGCTCTGTATCCATCGGTTTCAAAAAAACCATATCGTAATGCGCGGGTTGCAGCGTGCCTTCGTCGTGCAACCGCTTAATAGCAGATGCAACTTCTGTGCCAATTGCGCCGATGGACAAAATGGCCAC
The DNA here is from genome assembly GCA_902489445.1 of uncultured Bacteroidales bacterium. Classification (GTDB taxonomy): domain Bacteria; phylum Bacteroidota; class Bacteroidia; order Bacteroidales; family Porphyromonadaceae; genus Porphyromonas. The sequence goes on along the minus strand of CABTZX010000018.1, from coordinate 6,214 downwards.
CTCGTTTCCATCCGTAAGTTTTCGCCCTTTACCGATGGGAACCGCTTGAGGCGTATTGTGCCAATCTAAGAGTGAGCCCTCGCCACGCGGATAACGAATCACAAAGGGGCGCGCCGCATCCTTAGCTGTATACATAAGGTTGCGCAGCCAGTGTTCATCCATAGGTGCCGATATGGTCAAATTGGGGATAAAACGCAGATATGCGAGGTCGAATGCGCCCTGATGGGTAGCACCATCGTCTCCCACTAATCCTGCTCTATCCAAGCAAAGAGTTACCGGTACTTTGGCAATCGCCACATCGTGAATGATCTGATCCAAGCTCCGCTGCGCAAATGAGGAGTAGATATTGCAAAACGGAATCATACCTTCGCGCGCCAATCCGGCGGCAAACGTAACGGCGTGTGACTCGGCAATGCCCACATCGTAGCTTCGTTCGGGGAAGCGCTTCATCATAAAGGACATAGAGCATCCCGAGGGCATTGCGGGTGTAATACCCACGATGCGTTCATTTTCCTCAGCCAATTCCACCAGTGTATGCCCAAAAACATCCTGAAACTTAGGCGGATGGGCGTCTTTCTTCACTGCGCGTTCGCCCGTAACTACGTTAAATCGCCCCGGTGCGTGCCATATAGTGGGCGCCGCTTCGGCAAACGGATATCCTTTTCCCTTAACGGTGCGCAGATGCAGCAGCTTAGGCCCCTCCAGCTCCTTTATTCGGTTAAGAATTTCCACTAATCGAATTACGTCGTGCCCGTCTACCGGTCCGAAGTAACGAATGCTCAATCCGTCAAAGAAATTGCCCTGAGTATGGGAAATCATCGTTTTGAGCGAATTGTTAAAACGTTGTACCGAGCGTTTACTTTTATCGTTAATCAGGCGCAGCCGCTTCATTCCGCGGTATAGATCAAACCGCACCGCATTATAGGCGCGGCTCGTATTTACGTCCACAAGGTACTTATTGAGCCCGCCCACGTTGGCATCTATAGAGATATTATTATCGTTGAGCACCACCAGCATATTGTTGGGGAACGAGGAGGCGTTATTCAGCCCCTCAAAGGCGAGCCCACCGGTCATAGAGCCGTCACCGATAACGGCAACCACGTTTCGGGGTTCGTTCTTTTGCTTAGCTGCCACCGCCATCCCCAAAGCGGCTGATATTGAGTTGGAAGCGTGCCCGCTGGTGAATGTATCGTACGGACTTTCGTCCGGTGATATGAAGCCCGAAATGCCGCCCCACTGGCGGAGCGTTGAAAAGGCTTCCTGCCTATTTGTGAGCAACTTATGAGCATAAGCCTGATGCCCCACATCCCACACGAGGCGGTCGTACGGTGTAGCAAACACATAGTGCAGAGCCACAGCTATTTCCACTGCACCGAGCGAGGAGGCCAAGTGCCCCGGATGTACCGATAATTGATCCAACAGGAAAGAACGTATTTCGCGGCAAAGCTCCGGCAGGCTGCTTAGCGGTAAACGGCGTAAATCCTTCGGTTCGCTAATTCCTTCCAATAGGGGGTAATGCATTAGTTCCATTGCTCCGCAAATCGCTCTTTATCGATTGTTTCCTGCTCTCCTGTAGTCATATTCTTCAGGGTAATTACGGCGGTATCCATTTCGCTACTACCGGCAATAACTACATAGGGAATGCGCCGTGTATCGGCAAACGCGAGCTGCTTTTTCAGTTTGGCGGCATCCGGATACATCATTGCGGCTATACCGCGCTTGCGGAGGGCGCGTAGCACCGGTAGCAGATAGCACGCTTCCGCTTCGCCTAAGTTGGCGAGTAGCACGTGGCAATTGCCCGCCAGCTCGTTAGGAAAGCGGTCCAGCGCATCCAATACGTCGTAAATACGTTCTGCGCCGAAGCTGATTCCTACGCCGCTCAATCCCTTTTCGCCAAAAATACCGGTCAAATTGTCGTATCGCCCGCCGCCACTAATACTACCGATGGCAACCTCCTTGGAGGTGATTTCCATAATAGTACCGGTGTAGTAGCTCAATCCGCGTGCCAAACGTATGTCGAAGGTTACTTCAAACGCATCATTGTCCGCTTCGGGCAGATGGGTAAGGATAAAGCGCATTTCCTCTATACCCTTGCGTCCCGTTTCGCTCTTAGCGAGCAACGATTCCACCTTTTGGAGCCTTGTGGCGTTATCGCCCTCGAGCAAAAGGAAAGGTTTCAGCGCTTCCGTTACGCTCTCTGCAAACGAACGGGCGCGAAGCTCATCCAATACGCCATCCAATCCGATTTTATCGAATTTATCCATCGCCACGGTAAGCTCACCGAGCCGCTCCGGAACGCCGATGCATTCAGCAATTCCGGCTAATATCTTGCGGTTATTGAGGTGCATTTCCACCTTCAAATTCAGTTTCCCGAAGATCGCTTTGGATAGTTCCACGAATTCCGTTTCCATAAGGAGCGAATCGGTGCCCACCACATCGGCATCGCACTGGTAGAATTCGCGGTAACGTCCCTTCTGCGGCCTATCGGCGCGCCAAACCGGTTGTATCTGGTAGCGCTTAAAGGGAAGGGTAATTTCGTTGCGGTGTTGTACTACAAATCGCGCAAAAGGCACGGTTAAATCGTACCGAAGCCCCTTTTCGGCTACGCGAGCCGTTAGGTGCGGCATATCGCGCGCCAGGAGCTCTTCGTCCGTCACTTTGGCGAGCCAATTGCCCGAATCCAGTATACGGAACAGCAACCGGTCGCCTTCGTCGCCGTACTTGCCCATCAATGTGGAAAGCAACTCCTGCGATGGGGTTTCAATCTGTTCATAGCCAAATAGGCGGAATTGTTCCTTAATTGTATCGAATATATAGTTACGCCGCTCCATTTCGAGCGGTAAAAAGTCGCGAGTTCCTTTAGGTATAGCCGGTTTGTTCATCGTTTAATCGAGTTTTTTCTGAGTTTCTTTTTTTCGGTTATATACGGTGAGGCTGACGGGATAGTCGTTGCGTGCATCCGCTTCATAGTGAGCCGTTTCGCCTTGCGCTTCCCATTCGTTAAAGTCAATTTCGGGGAAAAAGGTATCCGCATCGGCTACCTCTGTTTCCACGCGTGTTAAATAGAGCCGATCCGCATAGGGGAGCATGGTACCGAACAGTGCGGCGCCACCAATCACAAACAGCTCCGTTTCGCCCTCTTTGCGTATATCGCGCACCGCTTCCTCAACAGTGGGGAATACGTCCGCATCGGGTACAATGCTGATCCGCTTGGATACCACTACGTTACGGCGCCCGGGCAGTGCTCCTTTGGGTAGCGATTGATACGTATGGCGTCCCATCAGAATGGTGTGACCCATAGTGGTTTCCTTAAAACGCTTCAGATCTCCGCCCAAGTGCCAGGGGAGATCGTTGTTTTTACCTATGGCGCCATCGGAAGCGACGGCTACAATGATAGAGATAATCATATCGAATTAAACGGCTACCGGAGCCTTTATATGTGGATGGGGATCGTAACCTTCCAGCGTAAAATCCTCGTATTGGAAGGCATCTATATCCTTTACGTTCGGGTTCAGAATCATATGTGGCAGCGCGCGCGGCGTACGCGTTAACTGCAAACGTGCCTGCTCCATGTGGTTCAGGTAGATATGTGCATCGCCCAGCGTATGTACAAACGTGCCCGGCTCAAGACCGGTTACCTGCGCGATCATCATTAGTAATAACGAGTAGGAGGCTATATTGAACGGCACGCCTAAGAACAGATCCGCGCTCCGCTGGTATAGTTGCAGCGAAAGCTTCCCTTGCGCCACGTTGAACTGCATCAGCAGATGGCAGGGCGGAAGGCGCATTTCGCTCAGTTGCGCTACGTTCCAAGCGGAAACAATCATCCTGCGGCTGTCCGGTGTAGTGCGGATCTCGTCGATCACCGCTTTGATCTGATCGAGCGTTTCGCCGTTGTAGCCGCGCCACGAACGCCATTGAACACCGTAAATCGGCCCCAAATTGCCGTTTTGGTCCGCCCATTCGTCCCAAATGGTTACATCGTGGTCGTGCAGATAAGCAATATTTTGCTCTCCGCGCAGGAACCACAGTAACTCGTAGATAATGCTCTTCAGATGGAGCTTTTTGGTGGTCACGAGCGGAAAGCCCTCCGATAAATCAAAGCGCATTTGGTAGCCAAAAAGGCTTTTCGTACCGGTACCGGTGCGATCCTCCTTGACCACTCCTTCGCGGAGCACCTTATCCAGCAAATCAAGATACTGCTTCATAGTACACAAAGATAGATATTCCCTTGCAATGGACGGTTAACCCCACCGCACCCCCTGCGCTCTTTTCAGTGTGTGGACGGGGGGCGCGGCGGCGAAAAAGTTGAGGGGTCTACTCTGCCGAGCAAACCCCTCCCACTGAATAAGGAAACTGTTTTTTAGTAAGAGAGAAAAGGGTTGCCACGCTGTTCCGGAGTTGTTCCGGCTACCGCCTGCCGTAGCGGCGGGAGTGCGAGGCTCTTTTCCGCGAACGTCGGGGCGCGCATGCCCCATTTCGTCCTTGCGTTGCAAAGGTAGCTGGTAAATAGACGCTTAAAGATGCCTTAATGTAGGTAATTGCGTCCCTTGACGCTCATCATTTATAATGAAAATGACCTTTTTCGCCCCCGCTGAGCGCTCCCCGACCCTCCAACCGCCTCCGAAAAAAGGTATATACCTTTCACCTGATAGGTATATAGGTTTCGCGGCAAAGGTATATAAGTTTCGCCTGATAGGTATATACCTTTAGTGGGGAAGTGGCACAACCCTTGCACCGGCCCACCCCTGCTGCGAGGAGCTGAGGCTATCCGAGCCAATCCGATAAGCTCCTTAACCGCTCTGTAACGCGCTTCCCAACACAATTGCTACCTTTGCACTACAAAGGAAGGATACCATTATGAAGCTCACCCCACACACTCGCGGCGCCCTATTGGGTACCATACTGATTCTTTCAACGCTTTTGTGCGCGCAAGCGCAGGATAAGTTCCAATTCCGCCAAGGGGGGTATGCGCAAGCTCTGATCCAAGTGGGGGCGCCTAATGCGCTTCCTGCCGTGGGGAACCCATCGTCCGAGGCGGGTAGTGCGCTGCTGCGTATGGGCGTGCGACGTGCATATTGGGGCGCGGTGGCTTCCTATAAAGGATGGAAAGTGGAGGGACAGCTGACCGCTCCCGGCACCCATATCGATCTGTACAAAATGTATATAGGTTATTCGCCGCTACGCTTCCCGGCTTGGTATGCGCAGGTTGGGCTCAGTCCGGTGCGCTTCGGGATGGAATTGGCTACCAGTAGTCGCGATCGCGAAACCATCGAGCGCGCGCCCTACTACAAGGATCTGTTCCCCGGTGATGTGGATTTGGGCTGCCTCGTCCGCTATACGCTTCCCGGCGGCGCCCGCGCCTATATCAATCACTTTACGGCGGAAGCCGCTCTCCTCGGCGGAAACGCTAAATACGGTGTGCGCAAAGCGTGGCCTGATGCCCTTTTGCGCCTCGAAGTCGGGCATCGGGATGCGCTGATGGATTGGCGCTGCGGAGCGAGCGGTTACGTGGGCTACGTGGCGGATGATAGCGGCATGCGCTGGAACCGGTACTACATAGGGGCGCATCTGCGCTACGCACTGTTTTTGCCCTTTGGCACCGCTAAGCTGTACGCAGAGGGTATAGTGGGGCAACATCCCGCTCCGCAAGGCAAAAGTACCGCTGCGGCAAAGGATTTGCCCGCTCACGATGCGATGCAGCCGAGGGCTTTTACCGGTGCGATGGCGATGATGGCATTGCGCGCGAACCGTTGTCCCGTGGAGGGCGTGCTTAAGTATAGCTATTACAACCGCAACCGTCTGCTGACCAAGCAGATGCAAAGCGGACGAACGCCCGATAAAGCCGATTTTGCCTGCGAAGGCGTTTCCCATGATTTTCTCCTGGGCGTGAATGCCTATCTGCATCGCGATAAAGTGCGCCTATCCCTCTATTACGATTTCGTCTACCGACAAACCGCCGCCGACGATGCCTTCCGCCCCGTCTGGGCGCGCCACGACGACCTCGCCTCCCTCGCCCTCCAAGTCGCTTTTTGAGCACTTTGCGGTTTATCGCTGCTATTTGCGTGGCAACTGTAGCCAGTTGTAGCCAATCGCTGGTTATCGGAATCAATCAGAATCAATCGGAACTAATCGGATTAATTCTGATAAACTCTGATAAGTTCTGATAACCTACGATACACTTTAATACGTTTCGATACACTTCGATACACTT
>CABTZX010000017.1 GCA_902489445.1 uncultured Bacteroidales bacterium | reverse complement strand
ATACAGTTTAATACGTTTCGATACACTTCGATACACTTTAATACATCTGGGGGTTGCGCCATGTTGTACCTTTGCATCGCTTTCCACTTCGAGGCACCGCTAATCGCATCGCTAACGCGTAACAGCGGTTTTGCAGAGTGGAGTGGTCAATATGGTGCGAATGCGAGTTTGGAGGGGTTCGTTTTGCCTACTGCACTTTGCATAATGTAGATTTGCTTCTCTATATTTGTATGGTATAAATGGCAATAATGCATATAATATTTGTGCCTTTGCATAGCAACGGTATATACGTTATGCACTGATAGTGTTTGAGTTAGCAGATAAAAAGTGCCCTCAGAAAGGGCAAAATATGCATCTTTATCAATATAAAGTATTACCTTTGTGCAGGTGACGAGAAAAACGCCGAAAACAAATAGTAAGATGAGAAACAGGGCGCAAGCCCAAAAAAGGAAATAACCACTAATAAAGAAAGGAAACAGAGTTATGATGACGAGAGATGAGTATATCGAAAGTCTGAGGAAATTAGACCTTAAGGTGTACTTTATGGGGGAAAGGATTAAGAATCCTGTTGATCACCCGATGATCCGCCCCTCACTGAATTCATTGGCTATGAGCTATAAGCTCGCTGAAATGCCTGAACACAAGGAACTGATGACGGCCAAGAGCCATCTGACAGGACACACGATTAACCGCTTCTGTCACATTCATCAAAGCCCGCAGGACCTTGTAAATAAGGTAAAGATGCAGCGGTTGCTGGGTCAGGAAACGGCAAGCTGTTTCCAGCGTTGCGTGGGTATGGATGCCTTTAATGCCATCTATTCCACCACATTTGAAATGGATAAGGCACTGGGAACGGATTATTTCGAACGTTTCAAAAAGTGGCTCATAATGGTTCAGGACAAGGACCTTGTTGTGGACGGAGCTATGACCGACCCGAAGGGCGACCGCAGTAAGGGCCCGAGCGATCAGCCGGATCCGGACCTGTACCTCCACGTTGTAGAAAAGCGCCCCGACGGGATTGTAGTTTGTGGCGCAAAGGCACACCAAACGGGAGCCGTTAACTCGCACGAACACCTCATTATGCCTACCTGCAGCATGAGGGAAGCCGATAAGGATTATGCCGTTTGCTTCGCTATTGAGGGCGATGCCCCCGGTGTAAGCATGATTTACGGTCGTCAGAGCTGCGATACGCGTAAGTTGGAACAGGGTGCCGACATCGATTTGGGTAACAGCCAGTTTGGCGGTCACGAAGCGTTGGTAATCTTTGACCACGTATTTGTACCCAACGAACGTGTGTTTATGTGCCAGGAATACCAGTTTGCCGGTATGTTGGTAGAACGCTTTGCCGGCTACCACCGTCAGTCCTACGGCGGATGTAAGGTAGGTGTGGGCGACGTATTGATCGGTGCCGCCGCATTAGCAGCCGATTACAACGGCGTACCCAAGGCATCGCACATCAAGGATAAGCTCATCGAAATGATTCACTTGAACGAAACCTTGTTCGCTTGCGGTATTGCCTGCTCGGCAGAAGGAAAGGCAACCGAAAGCGGAGCTTACCTGATTGACCTGTTGCTGGCGAACGTCTGCAAACAGAATGTAACGCGTCTGCCGTACGAAATTGCTCGTTTGGCGGAAGATATAGCCGGTGGTTTGATGGTTACGATGCCTGCCGAACAGGATCTGCGCCATCCGGAACTTGGGCCTATTGTACGCAAGTACTTGCAGGGAGCTACCGGTGCTGACACGGAAAACCGTATGCGCGTACTTCGCTTGATTGAAAACATTACGTTGGGTACGGCTGCCGTAGGCTATCGTACGGAATCGCTCCACGGAGCCGGTTCGCCGCAGGCTCAGCGCATTATGATTTCGCGTCAGGGCGATATTGAAGGCAAGAAGAAATTGGCACGCAAAATTGCCAAGATAGATACTTCGAAGGACCACTTTGAAGTACCGGCAAAGAAGAAGTGATCGGTTGCAGTGAGTCAACTGACGTATAAGAAGGTAGCGGAGCTGCTCGCTGAGCGGGTGGCTCCCTATCTTGCCTCCCACGGAGGCTCGATTGAGTTACTCAAGGTAACGCCGGAAGGCGAGGTGCACATCAGCTTCCATGGAGCGTGCGCCAATTGTCCTTCGCTGGGGGATACCATATCCTCGGCAGTAGAGGGGCAGCTTACGGAGGCGTTTCCCGGGGAACCGGTCAAAATAGTGGTGGAAAATAATATAAGCGATGAATTGTGGAGTATGGCAAAGCGCATACTTCGGAAAGAGCAAAAAGAGGAATAACCTAAAGGTATGGTAGACTACACGAAAAAAGTAGTAACGGCAGACGAAGCCGTCCGTCAAGCGGTGCACGACGGAGATATGATTATAATGGCACATGCGGCGGGCGCGCCCAAGCCTCTTGTAGAAGCTCTGGCAGCCAACTACAAGCAATTCCATGACGTAAAGATATTTCATTTGGTCACTTTGGGCGAAACTCCCTACTGTGCCCCCGAAATGGAAGGGCACTTCCGCCTAATGGCAGGTTTTTTGGGCGGTAATACGCGTCCGTGTGTGGAAGCGCATCGTGGCGACTTTATCCCGGTTTTCTTCCATCGCTTGCCTTTCTATTTGCGTGAAGGGCTTATCCCCTGCGATGTGGCTTTTATACAGGTATCGAAGCCTAACGAAGCAGGAATGTGCAGCTTCGGTGTCTCCTGCGACTATACCAAGCCCGCTGCCGAAAAGGCTCGCGTGGTAGTTGCGGAAATGAACGAACAGATGCCGTTCATCGAAGGCGATAACTTTATCAACGTAAAGGATATCGATTACATCGTTGAAAGCGATCGTCCGCTGTACGAATTGCCTAATCCCAAGATCGGAGAAGTGGAAATGGCAATTGGTAAAAATGTAGCCGCATTGGTAAACGACGGGGCTACGTTGCAGCTCGGCATCGGCTCCATTCCGGATGCGGTGCTCAGCTTCTTAGGCGAAAAGAACGACCTCGGGCTCCACACCGAAATGTTTTCCGACGGCGCCGTGCCCCTTATCGAAAAGGGCGTTATGAACGGTAAATACAAGCAAATCGATAACGGTTTGCACACTGCTACGTTCCTAATGGGAACCAAGCGTCTGTACGATTTTGCCAATCATAACGACAGCGTGAAAATGGCACCTGTGGATTACGTGAACAATCCCGCCGTGATTGGTAAATTGGATAATCTGATCAGCATCAACAGCTGTATCGAAGTGGATCTTCAGGGCCAAGTAAACAGCGAAACGATGGGTCTGCGCCAGTTCAGCGGCGTAGGCGGTCAGGTAGACTATGTACGCGGAGCCGCCATCTCCAAGGGCGGAAAGAGCATTATGGCTATTCCCTCCACGGCGCGTAAGGGCACCGTATCCCGCATTGTAGCTAATTTTGCGCCCGGAACAGCAGTTACCACCAGCCGAAACGATGTGGATTACATCGTAACCGAATACGGTACCGCCCGTTTGATGGGCTTATCGCTGCGCGAACGCGCTAAAGCACTGATCGAAATAGCCCACCCCCAGTTCCGTGACGAATTGGAAGAAGAGTGGAAAAAACGCTTCAACTAATACTACGTAAAACTAAGTAATAACACGATATTTGAGCATATGCAATTGTTTAAGTTATCCACAAAGCTGCACAGCTTTGATACGTTTGCGGAATTCGCTAAGGAGTTTGCCCTCGGTAAGGGCGACCTTGTGATTACCAACGATTTCCTTTATCAGCCCTTTATGAAGGCGCTCAATTTGCCTTGCACGTTCATCATGCAGGAACATTACGGCAAAGGCGAACCGAGCGACGAAATGATTAACCAAATATTGCGCGACATTGCCGGAACGCCCTATAAGCGTGTAATCGGCGTGGGCGGCGGCACGGTAATCGATATATCCAAGATCTTCGCTTTGGAAGGATTGAAGGACGATGTTCTTCCCGCGTTCGATAAAAAAATACCCATCGTAAAGGGCAAGCAGATTATCATTCTGCCCACCACAAGCGGAACCGGTAGCGAAGTAACCAACATTTCCATTGCCGAAATTAAGAGTCGTGGTACCAAAATGGGTCTGGCGGACGATGCCATCGCTCCCGATGATGCCGTATTTATTCCGGAACTGCTTAAGGGTTTACCCTTCCCGTTCTATGCGGCCAGCTCCATCGATGCGCTGATACATGCCGTTGAATCGTATGTATCGCCCAAGAGCAACGAGTATACACGCACTTTCAGCCTGAAGGCCATCAGCACCATTATTCCCGTATTTAAGGCAATTGCCGAAAAGGGCGAAGAAGAACGTCACAAGCATCACGGTGCTATGCTGGTAGCTGCCAATATGGCAGGTATTGCATTTGGTAACGCCGGTGTGGGTGCCGTACACGCTCTTTCCTATCCGTTGGGCGGTAATTATCACGTGCCTCACGGCGAATCCAACTATCAATTCTTTACCGAAGTGTTCAAGCGCTACCACGCTAAGAACCCGAACGGAAATATCACGGAAATAGAAGCCTACCTCGCTAAGGAATTGGGCTGCACTACCGCTAACGTATACGAAGCGTTGGACGGCCTGCTCGGGCAGTTGATCCGTCGCAAACCGCTCCACGAATACGGTATGAAAGAACCTGAAATAGAAGGCTTTGCCAAGGCGGTTTTAGAAACGCAGCAGCGTCTTCTCAAAAATAACTATGTACCTTTCTCGGAGCAGGAAATAGCTGAAATATACCGCGTCCTGTACTAAAAGCGAAGCTACTTAAAAGAAACACGATTTATATTTGCGGATCGGTACCACACAGGCCCCGGCTTGGCGTGGTAACCGACTGCGTACAAAGCGATTAATAACCTATTCATAAAACACAGTTCACAACGTAACGTATGGAAATTAAAGAAATGGTTGCGCTTGCCCGTAAAGCTCAACAACAGTATCAGGCTACGCACGACCAAAAGTCGGTAGACAATATCTGCCGTGCTGCCGCTAAAGTAATTTACGAAAACGCTGAAGTTTTGTCCCGCGAAGCAGTGGATGAAACCGGCATGGGGGTATACGAAGATAAGGTATCCAAGTGTAAAGGTAAATCAAAGGGTGTATGGTACAATCTGCACGATAAAAAGTCCATCGGTATCCTCAGTATCGACGACCGCACCGGCTTGATTGAAATCGCTAAGCCGATGGGTGTGGTAGGAGCGGTTACGCCCACAACCAACCCGGTGGTAACGCCTATGAGCAACATCATCTTCGCGCTGAAAACCTGCAACGCTATTATCATTGCGCCGCACCCCCGTTCGAAGAATTGCTCCAAGCATGCCGTTCGTTTGATTCAGGAAGCGATTGCTCCGTTCAACGTACCCGAAGGAATGGTTCAGGTAATTGAAGAACCTTCCATTGAAAAAACTCAAGAACTGATGGCTTCCGTTGACGTTGTTGTTGCCACCGGAGGTATGGGAATGGTTAAATCGGCATATTCGTCCGGTAAGCCCTCCTATGGTGTTGGTGCCGGTAACGTACAGGTAATTCTCGATAGCGACATCGATTTCGATGCAGCCGCCGAAAAGCTCATCTCCGGTCGTGCTTACGACAACGGTATCATCTGCACCGGTGAACAGAGCGTTATCTACAACAAGGCCGATAAGGATGCCGTATTTGCTGCACTTAAGCGTCACGGTGCCTACATCTGCAACGACGAAGAAGGCAAAAAGATACGCGAAGTTCTTTTCCACGATAATGGCCCCATCAATAAGGATGTAGTAGGTCAGGGCGTACAAAAGATCTCCAAGATGGCGGGGATCTCCGTACCTGAAGGAACGCGCGTAATTATTGTGGAAGCAAAGGGTGTTGGCGCTGAAGACAGCATCTGCCGCGAAAAGATGTGCCCCGTAATGTGCGCTCTTTCGTACAATCACTTTGAAGAAGGGGTGGATATTGCACGCCGCAATTTGGCAAACGAAGGTAACGGACACTCCTGCGCCGTTCACTCCAACAGCCAGGCTCACATCATCCTTGCCGGCTCTGTGCTCACGGTATCGCGCGTTGTGGTTAACGCACCTTCGGCAACTACCGCCGGCGGTCATATCCAGAACGGTCTTAACGTAACGAACACTTTGGGTTGCGGATCATGGGGGAACAACTCCATCAGCGAAAACTTCACCTACAAGCATCTGCTGAACATCACCCGTATTGCACCGCTTTCCGATAAGATTCGCGTACCGAGCGACGAAGAAATCTGGAAAATGTAACCCGCAATTAACCGACTGCCGCGCGTGAGCGGCAACCGATCAGTGCGGGGTTTCCGTACAATTGTGGTTATCCGAACGCTGTCGGAGCATTGTGCTCCGGCAGCGTTTTTTTATTTCCGATAGACGCAGTGGGGCACCACGGCAGGTCGTCCGCTCAAAACCTATATACCTCTCAACCAATAGGTATATAGGTTTCCGTTGGGATGTATATACCTTTCAATTGAGATGTATATACCTTTCGGCAGATAGGTATAGCTCTTTCGCCGCACTCATCTCGAGCGTTGTTGTATCCTCGTACCGGGTGGGTGGGGATGCAGGGGGCAGTATTGTGTGGTAAAAAGCGTATCTTTGCACAGAGTATATACCGATCGAACTGAAGGGAATGGATAAATATTTACGACTAACGCTGAGCGATCAGGAAATAGCCCGTCGGGAAAGCCTTGAGGAATTAGTATCCGCAGGCATAAATCCCTATCCGGCGGCTGCGTATCCGGTTGATGCTTATGCACACGAAATAGTAGATTCGTTTAAGGATGATGCGCCTCGGCGCAACGTACGCATTGCGGGCAGAATTATGTCGCGGCGCATAATGGGAAAGGCTTCCTTTATGGAGCTTGCCGATAGCACCGGACGTATACAGGTTTATCTGACGCGCGACGATCTTTGTCCGGGCGAGGATAAGTCGCTCTATAACGAGGTGTTCAAAAAGTGCACCGATATAGGCGATTTTGTGGGCATCGAAGGCTTCGTTTTTCGCACGCAAACCGGCGAAATATCCGTTCACGCCACGGAGTTGACGTTCCTTTCGAAATCGCTCCGTCCGTTGCCCATCGTAAAAAGCAATAAGGATGGTCAGGAGTTCGATGCTTTCAGCGATCCGGAACAGCGCTATCGCCGTAGGTATGTAGATTTGATCGTAAACGACGATGTAAAGGATATTTTCATCAAGCGGAGCCGAATCATCCAAACAATGCGGCGCGTGTTTGACGAAGCAGGCTATTTGGAGGTGGAAACGCCTATCCTACAGCCCATTCCCGGGGGAGCCTCGGCGCGTCCGTTCATCACGCACCACAATGCGCTGGATATACCGCTCTACCTTCGTATTGCCGATGAACTTTATCTGAAAAGGCTTATTGTAGGCGGATTTGAGGGCGTGTACGAATTCGGCAAGAATTTCCGTAACGAGGGAATGGACCGTACGCACAACCCCGAGTTTACCTGCGTGGAACTATACGTATCCTACAAGGATTACATCTGGATGATGGAGTTTGTGGAACAGCTCCTCGCCAAAGTGTGCACGGAAGTGTTGGGCAGTACCGAACTGACTGTGGGCGAAAATGTTATCAATTTTGCTCCGCCTTACCGCCGCATCAGTATGACCGATGCCATCAAGGAATATGCCGGCGTGGATATCACCGGTATGGACGAGGATGCGCTCCGCAAGGCTTGCCGCGATTTGGGCATCGAAGAGGATGCCTCTATGGGTAAAGGCAAGCTGATTGATGCGCTCTTTGGCGAAAAGTGCGAAAAGAACTTCATTCAACCCACCTTTATCACCGATTATCCGGTAGAAATGTCGCCTTTAACCAAGGCACATCGCAGTAAACCGGGGCTAACGGAACGCTTCGAGCTGATGGTGAACGGGAAAGAGGTGGCAAATGCATACAGCGAGCTGAATGATCCTATTGATCAGCGGAAACGCTTCGAAGAGCAACTCCGGCTGAGCGAAAAGGGCGATGACGAAGCAATGTTTATCGATCACGACTTCCTTCGAGCGCTGGAATACGGTATGCCACCCACCTCCGGAGTGGGAATAGGTATCGATCGGTTGGTAATGATGCTCACCGGTCAGGAAAGTATACAGGAAGTGATTCTTTTCCCGCAAATGAAGCCGGAACCGCACGTAGTAAAGGACAAAACGGAGCGGTACGAAGCGTGCGGCATAGCGGCGGAATGGGTGCCAATACTGCAAAAAGCGGGCTATATGACCGTTGATTCCATTGATTGGGATAATCCCGCCAAAGTGTTGCAGCGGATGGTCGAAATAAACAAGAAGTACAAGCTCGGAATAACAATGCCCTCGGTGGATGCAGTAGCTGCGTGGCAAAAACCTTCCGAATAACCGGACAAAACTATGGGGGGGATAGGTAAAATAGGCATCTTGGGAGGCGGCAGTTGGGCCACGGCATTAGCCAAAATAGTGCTCTCAACCCAAAAAGAGATCAATTGGTACATGCGCCGCAGCGAACAGGTGGACGAATTCAAAAAGATAGGACATAACCCTACCTATCTGCCTTCTGCCGAGTTCGATACAAGCTGTATTCATTTTTACACCGATCCTGAGGTGAACAGCTTTCTCCGTGCTTGTGATACGGTGGTACTGGTTACGCCGTCGCCCTATTTCAAGGGGGTGATGAAGCGCGTCCGTAAATCCTCGTTGCGGGGTAAATTCATCGTTAACGCAATCAAAGGGGTGGTTCCGGATGAACATATGCTCATTTCGGAGTATATGGAAAAGGAATTCGACGTGCCCAAGGAGCGTGTGGCGATAATAGGGGGGCCCTGCCACGCGGAAGAGGTGGCGCGCGGACGACGTTCCTATCTGACGGTTGCGGGCATCGATCCGATTATGACTGAGGAATTTGCGCAAGTAATGCGCAACGATTTTGTTTCCTGCGTTACTACAAAGGACGTAATCGGAGTTCAGTACTCGTCGGTGCTCAAAAACATCTATGCCATTGCCTCCGGAATAGCTATGGGCTTGATGTTTGGCGATAATTTTCAATCCGTATTGATGTCCAACGCCATTGCGGAGATGAATAACTTTTTGTATGCTATTCATCTGGTGGATCGAGTGATCACCGATTCGGTCTATTTGGGCGATCTACTCGTAACCGCCTATTCGCAGCACAGCCGTAACCGAACATTCGGCAATATGATCGGACGCGGCTACTCGGTGCGCTCGGCACAAATGGAGATGGAAATGGTGGCTGAGGGCTATTATGCCGCTAAAAGTATGCGCGAAATCAATCGGCGCTATCAACTCAATATGCCTATTATGGAAACCGTGTACCAAATCTTGTACGAACGGCGCAATCCACGCGAGGCAATGCTTGAGCTGGGGCAGTCCTTTAAGTGATAACCAAACCAAAAACCTATATAGAAATGAACCCATTTCCCGTAACAATTACCCTGCATCCCAACGAGGAGGCAACCCTCCCGATAGCGGATGCACGGCGCGCGCTGGATACACTGCTCAACGGCACCGGTGAAGGGAACGACTTCCTTGGCTGGATGCGGCTTCCCAACGAAACACCCGAAGAATTACTACAACAAATTGAAGCGGTCAAACGGACGCTCGCGACAAAATGTCGACATATCGTATGCGTCGGTATCGGAGGCAGCTATTTGGGCGCCCGCGCGGCAATAGAGGCGCTCAGCAACCCGTTTCATCAGGAAACGGAAATCCTGTTTGCCGGAAATCATCTGGAACAGGATTATTTGGCACAACTTTTGCATTATCTAAAGGGACGCGAGTGGGGTATTGTGAACATATCCAAGAGCGGAACCACAACCGAACCGGCAGTAGCTTTCCGCCTTTTGCGCAAGCAATTGGAAGCGGAAAAGGGTAAAGCGGAGGCAAATAGGCGAATTGTAGCCATTACCGATGCCCACAAAGGCGCACTGCGCACTTTAGCCGGCGAAGAGGAGTGGACGCGCTTCGTGATTCCCGATAACGTAGGGGGTAGATTTTCCGTACTTACGCCGGTGGGACTATTGCCAATGGCTCTTGCCGGTATCGATATCAGGCAGGTGCTCCGCGGTGCTGCCGATATGCGTGCTGCGCTGTTTGCAGATCAAAGTGCCGCTAATCCGGCGCTTCGCTATGCCGCCGCTCGGCAGATGCTCTACCGAAACGGCAAAAAATGTGAGCTGTTGGCCTCCTTTACGCCTCGTTTGCGTTATTTTGCGGAGTGGTGGAAGCAGCTCTTTGCGGAGAGCGAAGGAAAGCAGCATCGGTCACTTTTGCCGGCATCGGTCATTTTTACCACCGATCTGCACTCTTTGGGGCAATGGATTCAGGATGGCGAACGGATCGTTTTTGAAACGTTCCTCTCGGTAAAGCAGCCTGAAGAACCTTTAGAAATACCTTCCGATGATGCGGATTCGGACGGATTGAACTACCTCGCCGGGCGAAGTGTTCACGGCGTAAACCTAAAAGCGGAGGAAGCAACCATAAATGCGCACCGCTCGGGAGGCGTTCCCTGCCTCGAGTTAGCGGTTGAGCGGTTGGATGCGTACCATTTGGGCGCGCTGTTCTTCTTCTTCGAAACCGCCGTTTCCGTCAGTGGCTATATGCTGGGAATAAACCCGTTTAACCAACCCGGAGTGGAAACGTATAAGCACGAAATGTTCCGTTTGCTCGAGAAACCGGGCTATTGATGCGGTATAACTCCCGATAAAGCGGCGGAACTACAACAGTTTAGTATAGAACACAATAAAGTACCTATGAACGAACAGGTTACAAATAAATACAACAGCAAACAGGAACGTTTAATTCTTCCTGCTTACGGGCGCAATATCCAGTCGATGGTGGAGTATTGCAAAACAATCTCCGACAAGGAGGAACGCCAATGGTGCGCAGAAACCATCATTCGCGTAATGGGCAATATTTATCCCGATTATCGCGACGAGGAGCACAATTCCCCTATCCTGTGGAATCATCTTGCCGTAATGGCTGATTTCGGTTTGGATATCGATTATCCCGTAGAAATATACAAGACGCAAGGCATGCTGAGCCGCCCGCAACCGGTTGATTATCCCAATCAGGATATTATCTATCGTCATTACGGACGGATTATCCAACAGCTCATTGAAGAGGTTAAGAATCTGCCGGAAGGCAAGGAAAAGGAAGAATTGGTGCTGCTTATTGCCAACCGAATGAAGGCAAACTATATCACTTGGAACAAAAGCTTTGTGAGTGATCGGCAAATATTCAAGGATCTGTTTGAATTGTCTGACGGGCAAATTCGGCTCGATGCTGAGCACTGTACGCTCAACGCCGGTACGGAAAGCGATAACAATACTAAAAAGAACAAGAAAAAGTAATCCCCGTTTTTCCCTATGGCATCATTTATTATTGAAGGCGGTCACGCACTGAACGGCACCATACGTCCGCAGGGTGCCAAAAACGAGGCGCTGCAAATTATCGCCGCTACGCTGCTTACGAGCGAAGAGGTTATTGTCCGCAATGTGCCGGATATATTGGACGTGAATAATCTTATTAAGTTGGTGGCGCATATAGGTGTTAAGGTAACGCGCTTGGATAGCGAAAGCTACTCATTCCGTGCCGACGATCTGAACGAGGATTTTATTAAAAGCGACGAGTTCCTCAAACAGAGCCGTGCTTTGCGTGGTTCGGTGCTGCTCGTTGGTCCATTGGTGGGGCGGCTCGGCTATGCCGTTTTCCCCAAACCGGGGGGCGATAAAATTGGTCGGCGCCGGTTGGATACGCATCTAATAGGCTTAATGGCGTTGGGCGCAAAGTGCGAATACAACACCGATACCCGTTGTTACGAAATTGACGGGCGGAAACGCAGCGGAACCTTTATGCAGCTGGACGAAGCCAGCGTAACCGGTACCGCCAATATCATTATGACGGCTGTGCTTACGCCCGGTAAAACTACTATATATAATGCTGCCTGCGAGCCGTACATACAGCAATTATGCCGCCTTTTGGTGCGTATGGGAGCGCAAATTGAGGGTATCGGCTCCAATTTGCTCCACATCGAGGGTGTGGATACGCTACACGGTGCTACGCATACGATGCAGAGCGATATGATTGAAGTGGGTAGTTTTATCGGAATGGCAGCCATGACCGCCTCCGATCTGACCATCGCTCCGCTCGATTTGCGTGAGTTGGGCATCATCCCCTCCTCCTTTGCCCGCTTGGGTATACAGATGGAATTAAAGGATAACAGCATACGTATATTGCCCAACGAACATTACGAAATCGATACCTTTATGGATGGTTCCATACTTACCGTTGCCGATGCGCCCTGGCCGGGGCTTACCCCTGACCTGCTCAGTGTACTGCTGGTTGTGGCAACGCAGGCAAAGGGTAGCGTGCTGATTCATCAGAAAATGTTCGAAAGCCGACTGTTTTTTGTCGATAAACTTATTGAAATGGGCGCGCAAATCATTCTTTGCGATCCGCACCGCGCTACCGTTATCGGCTTGGATAAGCGTTTTCCGCTTCGTGCCACTAAAGCGGTTTCGCCGGATATACGTGCCGGCATTGCGCTCCTCATAGCGGCAATGAGTGCTACCGGTACCAGCCGCATCGATAACATCGATCAAATTGACCGCGGTTATCAGCATATCGAAACGCGTCTTAATGCTTTAGGCGCGAAAATAAGCCGTAGCGAATAACCGGTTCGAATGAATCTTTCGGATATTGTTCCTATTGGTCAGCTCGGTCGGCCGCATGGCGTGAAGGGCGAAATAAACGCTTTTTGCACCATTGATAGGGATTATCTTTCCCGTCTTGCCGAAAGTAAGACACCACTCTTCCTTTTTGTCACGCTGGAGGGGCTACCCGTTCCTTTCCGTATCGAGTACCTTCGCAACAAGGACAAGGAGGCGTTCCTCATTAAGTTTACACGTGTTAACGACAAAGAGGCTGCCAACGCGCTCACCAACGCTACGTTCGGCATCGAAGAACGCTTCCTGAGCGACGAAGCCTCCTTCTCTGCTCAATTTTTTATCGGTTTTTCCGTGCTAAACGAACACGACATACCGCTCGGCATTGTGGCGGATGTGGACGATTCAACCGCTAATATGCTTTTCACCATCTGTGATCCCGACGGAAGGGAGTGGCTTATTCCCGTGGCTGACGAGCTAATTACCTTTGTGGATGCACCCGGCAGGCGCATCGGAATAAAGGTTCCCGAAGGACTAACTGAACTTTGATTCCCATGAAACATATATCCCTTTTGGGAGCCACCGGCTCCATTGGTACGCAAGCTTTGGACATTATCCGCAAAAGCGAGCCCGGAACTTTTTCCGTAGTTGCGCTGACCGCGGATAGCCGTGTGGACGATTTGATCGCATTGGCACGTGAATTTCGCCCCAAAGTGGCGGTTATTGCGCGCGAAGAGCTATACGAACGACTGAAAGAGGGGCTGAAAGGTACCGAAACGACGGCAGCAGCCGGGCAAAACGCCCTTTTGGAGGTTGCCGCTCGGGATGAAAACGATATACTTCTCGCTGCATTAGTGGGCACCGCCGGCATCATGCCGGTTTGCGAAGCCCTTAAAAAAGGTAAAACGGTGGCACTCGCCAACAAGGAGGTACTGGTGGCTGCCGGAAACCATATAATGGATTTGGCGTACAAGTGTGGCGCGCGCATTCTGCCGGTCGATTCGGAGCACTCCGCCATCTATCAATGTTTGGTGGGCGAACCAACGCCTCCCGCCCGTTTGCTCCTAACGGCTTCCGGAGGTCCCTTCCGCAATGCTACCGAACAGGATCTGCTGAGCGTTACTCCCAAGCAGGCGTTGGCGCATCCGCGTTGGAAAATGGGGGCAAAAGTGACCATCGATTCCTCCACACTTGCCAATAAAGGATTTGAGGTGATTGAAGCGCATCATCTGTTCGGTACGCCGCCCGAACGCATCCAAGTGGTGATTCATCCGGAAAGCATTGTGCACTCGATGGTACAGTTCCCCGACGGGCAGGTCAAAGCATTGCTTTCGCCTACCGATATGCGCTATCCCATCGCTTACGCCTTGTATGAAGGCGAGCGGCCGGCACTGCCCTTGCCTCATCTGGATTGGGCAACTTCGTTTTCATTGCACTTTGAGGCTCCCGATCCGCAACGCTTCCCGATGCTCCAAATGGCACTGGATGCGCTGCAAACCGGCGGAACCGCGCCCGCAATCTTCAATGCCACGGATGCCGTTCTCGTGAACGCTTTCTTAGGCGGCACCATCGCTTTTACCGATATAGCCCGGATAACGGCGCGCATAATGGCGGAGATCCCCGCCGAAGCGGCTACCGACCTCGATACCGTGCTGCATACGGATCAGCGCGTTACCGCAGCGGTTCGCCGGCTCCTTACGCATCATTCCCTATAACTCTTTTACAGCCCCCTCGGCATCGGTATATTCCTTTGTGCTGAGGGGGTTATTTTTTCCCCGAAAAAGGTATATACATATCGCGCGATAGGTATATACCTTTCGTTCTATAGGTATATAAGTTTCGATTGGGAGGTATATACCTTTTGTGCGAACCCTACCGCGGCAGGGGATAATTCTTACGGAGGAGTGCCAGTCGCTCAGTAGACGCGGAAGAGGTAGGCAGCGGTTACCTCCACAACCATCTCGGCACTTCGTGCATAGACATCGCCTAATTTGGCGGAAAAAAGGTTGTTAAAGCTGTAGTAGAACCGACCGTCCAATTCGATGCGATGCTTGCCAAAGGAGTAGGAAAAGTAAGGTCCTGCGGCAACGCCCCACGTAAATCTGCCTACAACGGGCAGTTTGTGGCGCAACGCATCCTCTTCGGGGAAGGCATCGCCGGATTGCTTTGCCCGAACGGCAAAGATGGCTCCGATGGAGGGTCCAGCCTTAAGCCCCATTCGGAAGTTACCAAACGGGTAATAAAGCATAAGCGATAGCGGCAAATTGACGCAGTGCAAGTAACAACTATAGGCGAGCGGCTCTTCGGCATCGGGGTACGCTTCGGTCCAACCGCGTAATGCGTACATCAGGGATAACTCTGCTCCCGTGTAGGGGCTGTTCTCGATTTGGAAAGAGGCACCGGCCAATCCGCCGTAATGAATGCCCTGATTGATGGAGGGGCGTATATCTAAAAAGGAGAGGGAAGCGCCGAGGCGCCCGCCCACAGCTATAGATGGGTGGTAAAAGGAGGGTTCGGGAAGCTTTTGCGCTACTGCGGGGCTCAGAGCTAGTAGGGCACCGAGCAGGATAACGAGCGTACGTTTCATCGGGATCCGGCTTTTCGGCGCGTCATATTGCCCTTATCGTCGTAGGTGACGAAGAATAGGTTCACGCTGCTGTAGGCTCCATCGGAGGAGCGGAAGTTAAAGTCGTTTTGCAATCCGTCGGCAGGCAGTTGTGCAAGCGACTTGGGGAAAGCAGCGCCATAAGTAGCCATGGCACGGATAAAGAAGCGTGCCACGTCGTAGCCCAATACGGAGTATTTGGGGAAGTAACTATCAATATTCTTGCCAAACCAAGCGATGTAGCTCTTTCGGAAGCGTTCGCTTTCGCCATCCAAGCCCGGATCGTAGAAAAACGTGGTGTATATGGTACCGTTATAGGCGCCCAAACGCTTCAACAGTGTAGGATTGTACGATTGCCACTCCGGATAGCCGAATAGCGTTATACGGCTGTTTGCGCCGCTTTGTGCCTCCAAAAGATCCAGCAGACGCGAGAGAGAGGGCGCTTTGCTATCGTCCGGCACGATGATATACGCTGAACTTGCGAGCTTTTTAGCGGAGAGTTGCGACAATGCCACCGTTTCGAAAGGAATTTTTTGCGAAGATAATTCGCGCTTCATGGCAGCCACCGCCGCGGTATGATTCGCTCCGGGGATGGTTACGAATAGTGGTTTTTTGCCGCCTTTGGCGAAGCGCGCGAAAGCAGTACCCAAATAGGGATATAGCTCTTCCTGAGGCGTATTCAGCCGGAAGTAGCTCTGTGCGTTGTTCTTATCCTTATGCACCGGCGCAGCTATAAAGGGCGAAACATAGGTGATGCCTCGTTTGCGGGCAAAATCGGCTAACAGATTGATTTCCGGTACACTTTGTCCGCCGATAATTAGGTCGGCTTTCCCCAGCGTACGGCTCTGTGTGAGCAGGTTACGCACTTCCCTTTCGTTAGGTGCTTCGCACACCTCAAGCGACATGGATATACCGTTGCGCCGGAGCTCCTCAACGCCCATCAGGAAACCTTCGTAAAAACGTACATAGCGATCCGGATCGGTAACCTGATCCCATGGGAGTAAAAGTGCCACACGAACCGTGTTTAAGCCGTTTTCGCCTATAACTACCACGTGATCCGCTGCTTCCTCTATAGGGGTTCCGTCAGGCATAGCCACGCGCAGCACCATACCGGGGTTGAGCTTGTCCGGATCAATATCGGGATTATATTGGCGGAGAATCGCCGGCGAGATATTGAATTTGCGCGCCACTGCATAGAAGGTATCGCCCGCAACAATAGTGTAGGTGCCCAAATGGGTGGGCGGTACGTCCTTAATGGTAGTGGGCAGTTTGGCGTTTTGTACCGGTATGAGCAGCGTTTGCCCCTCACGGATGCCCAGCTCGGTACCGGGGTTATGCCGATAGATATCCTGTTCCTTCAATCCGTTGCGCTTAGCGATGCTGTAAACGGTTTCTCCCTTTTGCACGGTATATTCCTTCAGTATGGGCTTTTGAGCGGACATAATGCCGGCAAAGGTTACCGAAAGCAGGAAAAGTGTCAGCAGTTTTACAACGGATTGACGGGATAGATTGAAGCAATGCATAGGGATAAACGGGCGGATTAGTATTGTTCCTTTTCGTTGGGGAAATCGCACTCTTTCACATCTTCAATATAGTGATTGAGTGCTTCCTTTATATCTTTGCCCAAATGAGCATATTGCCGCAGGAAACGCGGATGGAAAGTTTCGTTCAAGCCGAGCATATCGTGGAACACGAGCACCTGTCCGTCCACGCCGCCTCCGGCACCAATTCCGATCACCGGTATGGTCAATTCGGCGGCAACTGATGCAGCCAGCGCGGCGGGTATCTTCTCCAAAACGAGCGCAAAACAGCCCAAATCCTCCAACAGATGGGCATCGCTGCGCAATTTAGCCGCTTCTTCCTCGTCTTTGGCACGTACCGCGTAGGAGCCAAACTTATTGATTGACTGCGGTGTAAGCCCTAAATGCCCCATAATCGGTATACCGGCGCAGAGAATGCGTTCGATTGATTCGCGAATTTCAGCCCCACCTTCGATCTTAACGGCATCGGCATGGGTGATTTTCATCACTTTGATGGCGCTTTCCAACGCTTGTTTTGAGTTGCCCTGATAGGACCCGAAGGGCAAATCGACCACTACCAAGGCGCGTTTGACCGCTTTCATTACGCTTTTGCCGTGGTAAATCATCTGATCCAAGGTAATGGGTAGCGTAGTTACGTTACCGGCCATCACGTTGGAAGCCGAGTCCCCCACGAGGATTACATCCATTCCGGCTTCATCCACCAAGCCTGCCATTGTGTAATCGTAGGCGGTGAGCATGGCAATCTTTTCGCCACGCTGCTTCATTTCCACAAGACGACGCGTGGTTACTTTGCGTGCGTCCTCCGGTTGATAGGTTGACATTTTGTTCTTTTCTCCCTTATTCTCGGGAAGCACATACGCTTCCCTCTATTCGTTTCACTATACGTTTTTGTGCTCTTCTCTACTCATTTCCAACCGAAAAGCCCCTTTTACGAGGGGTTATTCCCACTCGATTGTTGCCGGCGGTTTGGAGGAGATATCGTACACAACGCGGTTAATTCCCTTCACTTTGTTCATAATGGCGTTGGAAACTTCCGCAAGGAATTCGTAAGGCAGGCGAACCCAATCGGCGCTCATCGCATCGGCGCTTTCCACGGCACGCAGCGCAATGGTGTGCCCGTAGCTTCGTTCGTCGCCCATCACGCCTACGCTTCTGATGGGCAATAGGATAGCGCCGGCCTGCCACACCTTATGATACAAATTGTGTGCCCGAAGCGCATCGATGTAAATAGCGTCCGCTTCCTGCAACAAATGCACGCGTTCCGGCGTTATTTCGCCCAAAATGCGAATGGCCAAGCCGGGGCCCGGAAAGGGGTGACGGTCAATCAGATGCTCCGGCATACCGAGCGAACGGCCTATGCGGCGTACTTCGTCCTTAAACAAGGCGCGGAGCGGCTCCACCAAACGGAGATTCATCCGTTCCGGCAGCCCACCTACGTTGTGGTGGCTCTTGATCACTTTGCCGGTAATATTGACCGATTCGATTACATCCGGATAGATTGTGCCCTGCCCGAGCCACTTAACGCCCTCGAGCCGGGATGCCTCTTTCTCAAATGTTTCGATAAAGAGCCGTCCGATGATCTTACGTTTCTGCTCGGGATCGGTTACGCCGTGCAGTTCGCGGTAATACGTTTCCGAGGCATCTACATGAACCACGTTGAGCCCCAGCTCGCTATAATCGCGCAACACCTGCTTAGCTTCGTCCTTCCGCAGGAGGCCGTGATCCACAAATACGCAGGTAAGTCGGTTTCCTACGGCACGATGCAGCAAAACGGCAGCCACGGAGCTATCCACGCCACCGCTCAGCGCCATCAAAACGCGGTCGTTTCCGAGCTGAGCCGCCAAGGTACGGGTGGTTTCCTCTATATAGGATTCCGCACGCCACGAACGTTTAATGCTGCAGAGGTCAATAAAATTGGAGAGCAACCGGTTGCCCTCCTCGGTATGATGCAGTTCCGGGTGGAACTGAACGCCCCAAACGGGCTGATTTTGCATACGGAAGGCGGCAAAGCGCACATCCTCCGTGGAAGCAATTACCTCAAAATGCGCCGGAAGCTCGGTAACCGTATCGCCGTGGGACATCCACACCTCCTTGCCCTCGCTCATATTGCGGAGCAAAGGATCGTTCGTTTCAATCAGATGCAGCTTGGCGCGGCCGTATTCGCGCGTAGGAGCCGATTCAACTCTCCCGCCCAAGCTATCCACCAACAGCTGTGCTCCGTAGCAAATACCCAATATGGGCACCTTGCCCACGATAGAATCCAAATCAATCCGATAGGCATCCTCGCCGTTCACGGAGAGCGGGCTGCCCGAAAGAATAATGCCGCGCGTCCCTTCCAAGTGCTCTGCCAGCCGATTGTAGGGCACAATCTCGCAATAGGTTTCCATATCGCGCAAGCGCCTACCGATCAGATGCGTGGTTTGACTGCCAAAGTCCAGTATCAGTATCTTTTCCTGCATGCTTTGTTCATACTGCCGGAGCGCTTCAGTACGCTCCGTTTGCAAAGATAGTACATTCTGTTCGCTACCGAGCTTCCCGTGGGGCACGGAACCCCTCCCAAAGCCCCTCCGCAAAAGGTATATACCTTCCGATGGAAACTTATATACCTATGCCGCGATACGTATATACCTTTCGCGTGAAACCTATATACCTATTTTCTGCCGCTTTTATTCCGTTGGTGGCAAAAGGCGGTTTATTCGGTACATTTTACTACTTTTGAACGTGAAACAAGCGGCATCTGTTGGCGCAACCCCAATGCCGAACAAAAGTGATGAAGCGACAGAGTACACTAAACCTCAACGGGCAGATTGTGGATCTTTCTACGCCCCAAGTGATGGGAATAGTTAATGTAACGCCCGATTCTTTCTATGCGGGCAGCCGCCGAAGTGGCGACAAGGCAATTACCGAGCGTATTGAGCAGATTGTTGCCGAGGGTGGTTCGATGGTAGATGTAGGTGGATGCTCTACGCGGCCGGGAAACAAATTGCCCGACGAAGCCGAGGAGATGGCTCGCTTGCGCCCTGCGCTCCGCATACTGCGCGAGCAATTCCCCGCTCTGCCCGTATCGGTGGATACGTTCCGAAGCAATGTGGCTAAAATGGCGTGCCAAGAGTACGGAGCCGCCATTGTAAACGATATATCCGGTGGATTGGGCGACGAGGCGATGTTCCGCACCATTGGTGCCCTCGGCGTGGCATACATATTGATGCACATCGCCGGCAGCGTGGAAACAATGCATACCGAGGCTGTGTACGAGCCTAACGTGGAAACCGCCGTTGCGGACTTCTTTATCAAGCGGGTTCAGGCGTTGCGTGCCGAAGGCGTTAAGGATATTATTTTGGATGCCGGCTTCGGTTTTTCCAAATCGCCTGCCGATAATTACCGTCTGCTGGCACATTGCAACGACGCTTTTACGGATCTTGGGCTCCCACTGCTGGTGGGCATTTCCCGCAAACGAATGATCTGGCGGTTGCTGGACAGCACCCCCGACGAAGCTCTCAACGGTACCACCGTACTCAATACCGTAGCCCTGTTGCTGGGCGGCGCGGATATTTTGCGCGTGCACGATGTGCGCGAAGCGGTGGAAGCGGTACGTTTGGTGGCACAAGTGAATCCTTATTTAACGCGATAATTCCCTGCTTATGATGCTCCTTTGGTTGCAATTCTCCTTTAAGGATGTGGTGGATATCCTCTTAGTAGCGGTATTCCTGTTTTATATGTACCAAATACTCAACTCGAGCGGCACCAAGGCGCTTTTTGGCGGTATATTCACCTTCCTGCTTATTTGGGTACTGGTCTCCAAAGTGCTGCAGATGCAGCTGATGGGCAGTATACTGGACATGTTCACCAGCGTGGGCGCGTTGGCGCTGGTCATTATCTTCCAGGAGGAGATCAGGCGCTTCCTTTTCACGCTCGGCTCTACCCGGCGCTGGAATTTCCTGAAGAACCTTTTCAATAAAGATACCACGGACATAAACGAGGAGCAGAGCCGTTTGGTGGCATCCATCGTACTGGCGTGCCTCAATATGTCGCGCAAAAAGACCGGCGCGCTGATCGCTATTCAGCAAAATATGGATCTCGCCGGCTACATCCATACCGGCGAAATGTTCAATAGTGAGATCAATGCCCGACTGATTGAGAACATCTTTTTTAAGAACAGCCCCCTGCACGATGGCGCGATGATTATTGCGGACGGCATGATCCGCGCGGCCGGCTGCATACTGCCGGTTGCTTCCGGCGACGAACTGAGCCGCGACCTCGGGCTCAGGCACCGCTCCGCGCTCGGATTGGCTAAGGAAACGGACGCCAAAGTGATTATCGTGAGTGAGGAACGCGGTAAGGTATCCTTCGCGCAGAACGGTACCCTCCACGTGGATATCTCCCTCGAAGAGCTGCGCGAAGCGCTTGAAGCTACCGCCTAACCCCCACCGCTCTGCGGAGAAAGGGATAGGTTCGGGAGTAAGCCGGTAACCGATTCCGATAGGGTATGGATCAATCCCGATAAAAGGTATAGATGTTTCCAACGAAAGGTATAGATGTTTCGGTTGAAAGGTATAGATATATGAAACGAAAAGTATATACCTTTCGGGGCGCGGGGGAGGATGAGGTATGCTCCCTTTGTGCAGAGTAGTGTCGGTAGGGGCAAACAAAGGAGGCATAACAATGGGTAAGATGATGATTTACGCCTATTTGCCGCGGCTCTTCCGCAGTGTGAAGGAGCAGCTGACGGTAGGCGGCAATTACGAAACAAACGGTAGCGGCAAATTTGCCGATATGGATCAGGCGGCGCTCGCCAAACTGCGTGCCCTCGGCTTTAACTGCATCTGGGCGATCGGGGTAATACGGCACGCCTCGCGCTGTGCCTTCCCGAATGAGCAAATCGAAGCCGATCCCGCGCCGACGGTAAAGGGCGAAGCCGGCTCCCCATATGCCGTTACGGACTACTTTGACGTAGCTCCCTACTTGGCGGAGGATGCCGCGCACCGAATGGACGAATTCGATGCCCTCACGGAGCGGTGCCATCGTGCCGGAATGAAGCTGATTATCGATTTTGTGCCTAATCATGTGGCGCGCACCTATCACTCCCTTTCACACGAGGATTTTGGGCTGCACGACGATCGCAGCGTGCCGTTTGCACGCGACAACCATTTCTACTGGCTCCCCGGTGAGCAGTTGGTGCTGCACGGAACGCCCGATTACGTGGAACAACCGGCTCGCGCCACCGGAAACGATCGCTTCACTACCGCTATTGGCCCCAACGATTGGTACGAGACGGTGAAGCTCAATTACGGCATCGACTATACAAAGCAGCCGCCCGAGCACCATTTTGAGCCGATTCCCGCCACTTGGCACGCTATGAAGGAGGTACTGCTCTTTTGGGCGAAGCGAGGCGTTGACGGATTCCGATGCGATATGGCGGAAATGGTACCGGTGGCGTTTTGGCGTTGGGTAATTCCCCAAATCAAAAAAGAGCGTGACATCCTCTTCATTGC
The DNA here is from genome assembly GCA_902489445.1 of uncultured Bacteroidales bacterium. Classification (GTDB taxonomy): domain Bacteria; phylum Bacteroidota; class Bacteroidia; order Bacteroidales; family Porphyromonadaceae; genus Porphyromonas. The sequence goes on along the minus strand of CABTZX010000017.1, from coordinate 15,174 downwards.
CGAGATCTATCAAACGGCACTCTACCGTGAGTTTGTGCAAGCCGGCTTTGATTATCTGTACGACAAAGTAGGGCTGTACGACACTCTGATGGCGGTTTCCAAAGGAAATTGTCCTGCCGGAGCGCTGGCCGCTGCCATAGAAGCGCAATCCGGCATTAGAGCGAATATGCTCTACTTCCTGGAAAATCACGACGAAGTGAGGCTTGCCGCTCCACAGGGACTGGGTAGTGCTTCGGCGGCATTACCGGCTCTGGCGGTGGCGCTCTATGCCGGTGGTAATCCCTATATGCATTACTTTGCACAGGGCCTCTCCGAGCGAGCCGATCGCCCTTCCGGATATTCGGGTGGCGAGGGACGTACTTCTATATATGATTTTACCCGGATTCTCTCCCTATCCGATTGGATCAAAGGCAAATACACTACCCGATACTTGGGCGCCGAAGAGCGGTATACGCTCGAAAGGTATACAGCTATGCTGCGCCATGCCGCCCATCGGGAGGTGGTTTCATCCGGACAATACTACTACCTTCCGCCTGATACCTATCGCGTGGAGGCGGGCAATGCAAACGGTTTATTCCTCTTTTTGCGCCACAATGCCACCGAGGTGCTGCTCACAGTAGCCAATTTTGCTGCCGAGCCGGCATCCCTCTCTCTCCGCTGGCCGATGCACTTCCTCGATTTGCTCGGTGTGGGTGAGGGCGAACGAGTGGCGCTCCCCATCGATTTAAGGCACGATACTACGCTGCCCTATGCTTCTATTTCCGCCTTCGCTCCCTTCCGCGTTGCCGTACAAGGGCACGATTTTGCCCTTTTGCACTTTCTGTTACAATAATAAAGCGTACATTTGCACTACGAAGCACGGATGCGCTCCGCAGAAGCTTGCATAATGCAGGCAAAGGAAGGAATAGAAAAGGAAAAGCAATCTTAGGAGGTAAAAAAGAGACTTATTATGGGAGATAATGCGCCGTTCCTGGTCTTTTCGGGATCACAATCACGTCATTTGACCGAACAAATCTGCAAACATTTGGGTTGCCCGGTGGGCAGGATGAACATTCAGCACTTTGCCGACGGCGAATTTGCCGTTTGCTATGAGGAAAGTATCCGCGGTGCCGATATATTTTTAGTGCAATCGACCAATCCGTCCAGCGACAACCTGATGGAACTACTCCTAATGATTGACGCCGCCAAGCGTGCCAGTGCACACTACATCACCGCCGTTATCCCTTACTTTGGCTGGGCGCGGCAGGATCGCAAGGATCGCCCCCGCGTTTCCATCGGTGCCAAGCTGATTGCCGACCTATTGGGCGTGGCCGGTATTACGCGTTTGATCACGATGGATCTGCATGCCGATCAGATTCAGGGCTTCTTCAATGTACCGGTGGATCACCTCTACGGAAGCAGCATCTTTATGGATTACATTGAAAAGGAGATTCCGCTCCACAATTTGGTGGTAGCCACTCCCGACGTAGGCGGCACAAAGCGCGTGAATAGCTACGCTAAGCACCTCGGCGTGCCGATGGTGATTTGCCATAAAAGTCGTATCCGCGCCAACGAAGTGGCGGAAATGCGCATCATTGGTGACGTAAAGGACAAGGACGTGCTCCTAATCGACGACATCGTGGATACCGCCGGAACCATCACAAAAGCGGCTGATTTGATGCTGGAGAACGGTGCCAAAACGGTACGCGCCATAGCCAGTCATGCCGTAATGAGCGATCCGGCTACCGAGCGGATTGAAGCCAGCGGGCTAACCGAAATGATCTTTACCGACTCCATCCCCTACTACAAGGAATGCAGCAAGGTAAAAGTGCTGTCCGTAGCCAAGCTGATTGCCGAATCCATTCGCCGCGTTTGCTCGCACGAATCCATCAGCTCGCTCTACACCTTCTAAGGCAGGCGGAGCTGATCACGGAGGCAACTCGAGAAAATAGAGTTCCTTCCGCCTCCACCCGACGCAGATAGAGCGCAAGCGCTCGCCACGCGCAGAGCAAAATTACGGCATCTCCTCATCGTAGCGTGGGAGAGCTTTCTGCGATTTTACGACACCCCCTCATCGTAGCGTGGGAGAGCTTTCTGCGATTTTACGACACCCCCTCATCGTAGCGTGGGAGAGCTTTCTACGAGTTTACGGCACCCCCCTCGTTGTAGCGTGGGAGAGCTTTCGGCGTTTTACGGCACCTCCTCGTTGTAGCGTGGGAGAGCTTTCGGCGTTTTACGGCACCTCCTCGTTGTAGCGTGGGAGAACCCCGACAAAAGGTAATACGTTTCACCCGAAAGGTATATACCTTTTCTTTGATACCTATATACCTTTCGCGCGAGAGCTATATAAGTTTCGGCAACAGCCGAAAGAGCGGGATAAACTGCGCCTGCCGCAGACCCTCTCGCAGATCCTCCCGAATTTTGGAACTAATCAGAGCTAATCGGATTAATTCGGATAAACTCCGATATGTTCCGATAAACTTATCCTACGATACACTATAATACAGTTTAATACGTTACGATACAGTTTAATACACTTCGATACACTTTAATACATCTGGGGAGTATGCCGTGTTGTACCTTTGCACCGTTCCTTGTCGGAGAAAGGGCGGAGCAGCGGAAAGAGAACGATGCCGTGCAAATAACCCGGAATCGTTTTTCTTTGTTTAGTCCTATCTTTGTACAGGAGAGATTACAAGAATGGCAATATGAAGGAATAAAGGCAAATGAAAGAGAAAGTGATCTGTTTTTTGACGCTTGTGCTTATTTCGAGCACAACGCTAATGTTTGGTCAAGATAGTATACTTGACTATTGGGATAAGAAGGAAGTATTTCCTGATTCTGTAATTTGTCCTCATCCGTCATCTGCTCTGGTACCGCCAATTCCTGAAAGTGTTGTTTTGGATTACTTATGCAATACTAGAAATGATTGCTTTATTAATCCGAACAGTAGATATAGATTACATTATTATCCTGTTTGCAAAGTCGAAGCGAGCAGCTACTGGCTATTAATGTATGAAACAACAGATGGTTACTCAATAGATCGCTATATAGCTTCTTACATCGAATCCGAAGATAAAATAGCCTATAAGATCCATGTATACAGTTCAATTGGGGGTGACCCTCCTTCAACCTTTTACAAGCTAAGAGGAGATTCGATTGAAGTCTATCGTAAGATCCCTAAGATAGAAGATTACCCGGGAGAAGATACTATACAAGAAATTTATAGATTGGATCGTTCTCTGAGTTTGATCTCAAGAAATCCTCCGGAAGTTGACTTTATTCCGATTCAGCCCGAAGAGATTATACACGACTTTCAATTGAGTACAGCGACAAATGAAAAATCAATCACATATAATATCGAAGGCATAAGCAGTGAGGGTGCAGAAGCTAAAGTCAACTATGTAAATGGGAAAATATCAAAAATTATCTCCCTTCAAATAACGACTAATTAAAATGGTCATATCTTGATTGGTTCTTTTAGAATAAGTCAAGATATGACAGTATTAAAAGACAAATAGTATGACATATAAGAATTTTTCTATACTAACTAAAGTTGTTATAACCTTGTTTCTAACCTATTCTGTATTTATGATACTGCTCATGTCGATTTTTGACTTGCTCTCTATGTCGACATCAGTGAGTTTTACAACATTCTTTATCGAAAAGATGATTCCTAATATTTCAGCTGTAATTGCACTTATTTTTCTTATTAGGTATCTTTGGATTACAGATAAGAACTCCAATACTTCTAAAAAAGATTCCATTGAAAGAAACAATCGCTAATGATGATCGATGGAAATAAAGACAGTACAGTCGGAGAACGCAAGCTAATATGGGACGAGGAGAACCGCTTGCTGGCAGTCGATGAGAATGGTTTTGTGAGCAACTATTGGTATGATGCCGTGAGTAACGAACTTTCTGTTGTCAACAAGGCGGCATTTCCAGTAAGGGCATATCTACCGTTATAGATGGCATACCTATGGCACCAGACAGACCATTTCAAAAACAACTGGTAGTAAGACTCAAAAAGTAACCCTAAATAACAGCCAATAATGAAAAGAAGAAGCATCGTTTGTTTGATAAATATCGGCTTAGGTCTCTTTGTGGCGTATATGTTTCTACTTTATATAAGAGAAAGAAATATCACTGCTACTGAATAGAATATAGCTTGTAATATAGTTAATATAGATATGAGACATAGCTCAAGGCAACACTCTACAGTGGAGGTTATTTATCGAAATAAGAAGTATACTACTAATATAGCTAACGGAGAAAGATTGCAAATTGGATATAATACTACTACCTTCTATTATGACGAGTTGCTTGACAGAGTGTTTTGTCGTAATTCAGGTATTGAAAGAGGGTTAGTTATATATAGCTATCTTACTGTTTGTTGCGTCTTTTCTATTTTGGGCAAATTCAAAGATCACTGTTAATAAAGAAAGTAATAAGTTTTGTAATGCTCCAAATCGGAGGGGATAAAATAAAAAGAACGGCAATATGTGACACATAAAAGTCGATACATAACAGTGTAGGAATGGGTAATCAGGAGGATGTAAAATGAAAAGTCGTTATATATGCCTGGCATTTGTCTTATTGATGCCATTGTTGTGTTTTAGTTGCAGTCCTCAATTATATTTACAAAAGAGGACTAATAGATTGGTCGATAAACTTCTTATGGAAAACGATTCAATCTATGTCTATTCGATTGCATTTCCTAATTACAACTTGATCTGGTTCCACAATGGAAATTCAATACAAGCCTATCGGATTAAGCCCTATCATGCCCCAAAATATAAATCAATACCGGCTGAAAATGTTATTCGCTACGCTGATAGTGTAGATTATTTTGATAGATCTCTTGATAAAGATGTTGCCTGTTTTAGGCATATGCTTGATGGGGAAAGTATAGAATTATACCTCAAAGACGGAGTAATATTGGATAGCAGTGTTGATACACAATGCTTATTCAGTAAAAAGTTTATGAGGGGAAGCTTTCCCTATCAGCTTCAGTATGACCTTTTTAAACTGGGTCGAGCCCCAAAGGGGTATAACTTCGAGGAAGTGTACAGTTTGACGGAACTCTCCATGCGAGCAATGACCACACCTATACCTAAAGTAATGGTGGGGCAAGAAGTTCCGATAAACTCCGATATGTTCCGATAAACTTATCCTACGATACGTTTCGATACAGTTTGATACACTTCGATACAGTTTAATACGTTAGGATACGTTACGATACAGTTTAATACACTTCGATACACTTTAATACATTTGGGGGTTGCGCCCCGTTGTACCTTTGCATCGTTCCTCAGGGAATAGGCGGTAACCTACGCAGAGGCAAGCGCTGTTGGGATGATTACGATGCTTTTTGCTTATCTTTGTGCGCGTATCCCTTCGAACGAAGTCCCTATCGGCGGAAATGTGTGCCGGGGCATCGGAGAAGAGCAAAAGTATAGAGAAAGGGGGCACAGAGGATTGTCGGCAATAGAACGTATATACATACCCGAGGGCGGCGACACCACCCAGTTGTACGGTGTGAACAGATGTAATCTGACGCTGCTCAAACACCTATTCCCCAAAGTGCGGATCTATGCCGCGGAAGGCGTACTGAAGCTGTTGGGGCATGAAGAGGAGATTGAGCGGGTAGTCAATGTGTTGGATGCCCTCTCGGAGCATATCGAGCGGTACAATACGCTGGAGGAAGAAACCATCCGTCGCATTGCCGCCGGTGAGCTCACCACAGCTCCCACGCCACCCGAGCACCATATTATCTATGGCGTGCGCGGGAAGAGTATCTCCGCCCGTGGGGAGCATCAGCAAGCTATGGTGCGTGCCTTTGAGGAAAAGGATATGCTCTTTGCCGTAGGACCGGCAGGAACCGGCAAAACCTACATCGCTATTTCGCTCGCCGTTAAGGCACTGAAAGAGCGCAAAGTGAGGCGGATAATCCTTTCCCGACCGGCGGTGGAAGCAGGAGAGAAACTCGGCTTTCTGCCCGGCGAGATGAAGGATAAATTGGATCCCTACCTGCAACCGCTCTACGATGCGTTGGAGGAGATGATCCCCTTTGCCAAACTGAAGGACTATATGGAGCAGGACCGCATCCAAATTGCTCCGTTGGCATATATGCGCGGACGCACGCTGAGCGATGCGGTGATCATTCTGGATGAAGCTCAGAATACATCGGTTCATCAGATGAAGATGTTCCTGACGCGTTTAGGCTTCAATAGTAAGATGATCGTTACGGGCGATATTACCCAAATCGACCTTCCCCGAGGCGTTCCGAGCGGGCTGATGCATGCGCTGAAGGTGCTGGGGGGTATTGAGGACATCGCGGAAATAAGCTTTACACGCGAGGATATTGTGCGGCACGCCTTAGTGGGCAAAATAGTGGACGCCTACGAACGCGCGCAAAATAATAATAAAGAACAAACAACAGAATAGAATAAAGCATATGGCAACAATGAGAGAAACGCTTACCGAGACCAACTTCACGTTCCCCGGCGAGCAGAAGTGTTTTCACGGCAAGGTAAGGGATGTATACTTCTTAAAGGACCTTGTCGCCATGGTCGTAACGGACCGAATCAGTGCGTTTGACCGTATTCTTCCGAAAGGAATACCCTTTAAGGGCGAAGTACTGAACAAGATAGCGGCTTACCACTTGGAAGCCACCAAGGATATTGTACCGAACTGGATGATTGCCCTACCGGATCCGATGGTGACGATGGGACGTTGCTGCAAACCGTACAAATTGGAAATGATTATCCGCGGCTATATAGCCGGGAGCGCATGGCGCGCTTACGAAAAGGGCGAAAGAGAGATTTGCGGGGTAAAACTGCCGGACGGGCTGAAGGAAAACCAGCGTCTGCCGCACCCGATTATCACGCCTACCACCAAGGCGGACAGCGGTCACGACGAAAATATTTCGCGTGAGGAAATCATCCGCCAAGGCATTGTGAGCGAAGCGGAATACACGCAAATGGAGGATTATACCTATCGTCTTTTTGAACGCGGTCAGCAGATGGCTCACGACAAAGGGTTGATCTTAGTCGATACCAAATACGAATTCGGCAATTATAAGGGTGACGTGATGCTGATAGACGAAATTCACACGCCCGACTCCTCGCGCTACTTCTATTTGGAAGGCTATGAAGAACGCTTCCAAAAAGGCGAAGCGCAAAAGCAGCTCTCCAAGGAATTTGTACGCGAATGGCTGATGGCGAACGGCTTTAGCGGCAACGAAGGCGAAACGGTTCCGGAAATGACGGACGAGTTCGTTATGTCCGTTGCGGATCGCTACATTGAGCTCTACGAAAAGATGACGGGCAAGCACTTCGAAAAAAGCGGTAACGAGCCGCTGGCAGCACGCATCGAACGCAATGTAAACAGCTTTTTGAAGCAACACAAGGCTTAAAACTATGGCGAGGAAACCATTTGAGCGCGCTAACACCGGAGAGATGTTTGATGATATAGCGGGGAACTACGACAAGGTGAACAACCTGATGACCTTTGGGTTGTGCAACCAGTGGCGCAGTTCCGTGGTATACGCATTGGGCGATGCGCGGCCGCGACGTATTTTGGACGTGGCTACAGGCACCGCCGGCTTGGCGATTCGGATGGCTTCCTCTCTTCCCTCCGTACGAGAAATCGTGGGAGTGGACAACTCAACGGAAATGCTCCGCATAGGTACAGACAGAGTACTGCAGGCGCAGCTCGATAAGGTGATTCGTCTTGTTCCGAGCGATGCAGCACAATTGCCGTTTGAGAACGATACATTTGATGCAGCGGTATGTGCCTTTGGAATACGAAACTTTCCTCATCGCGAGCAAGCGCTGCGCGAAATGCTCCGCGTTTTGCAACCGGGAGGAAGGCTCTGCATCCTCGAGCTGAGTATTCCGCGCAACCCCCTACTGAAATTGGGCTACAAAGCTTACGCGGAAAACTTTATTCCTTTCCTCGGGAAATATGTGGCAAAGAACGAGGAGGCGTATCGCTATCTGATTAAATCGATTAAGGCAATGCCGCAATACGGACATATGGCCGCGGTTATTCAGGCGTGCGGATTTGAAAAGGTCAGCTTCAAACCGCTCACCGGAGGCGTAGCAACGCGCTTCGATGCCGTTAAGCCTATGCCGATTGCTCAGATTGAAGGGTAAACAGAGAAACGATGAAAGAATATGCGCTTATAGGTCATCCGGTGGGGCACTCCATGAGTGCGGATTTCTTCAACGAAAAGTTTCGTGTAGAGCATATTGATGCGCGCTACACGCTGATTGATCTGCCCAACTTAAAGGGGTTGCGCAAGCAATTCCTGCTCCACCCATTTTTGGCGGGGTTTAACGTAACCAGTCCGCACAAAGTGGCTATTATGTCGCGCCTGAACGAGATTGACGAGGAAGCTCGCTATGTGGGTGCCGTGAATACGGTTACCATTCGGCGCGGTTTCTTTGGCAGACGTATCCTCAAAGGGTATAATACGGATGTAGAGGGATTTATGCAATCCATCGAACCGTTGTTGCAGCCGTGGCACAAAAAGGCGCTTATCCTTGGTACCGGAGGGGGTGCCCTCGCTGTGGAACGCGCTTGCCGCAAGATGGCAATCGAGAGTCGTATGGCAAGCCGCCGTATAGGGTATAAGGATACCATCGGGTACGACAAAATCACTCCGGAAGTGATGGCGGAATACAAGATTATTGTCAATACTACCCCTGTGGGGATGACCCCTCACGTACTGGTAGCTCCTCAAATTCCGTACGAAGCAATTACGCCGGAGCATCTGTGCTACGATTTGATCTACGCACCCGAGGAAACGCGCTTCCTCAGATTAGCCAAAGAGCAGGGTGCTATTGTTAAAAACGGCTTGGATATGCTTCTTATTCAGGCAAATGAGGCGTGGAAGATATGGGAACAAGCGTAATCAGTTTCAGTCGGAAGGGCACCGTTACGGCGCTCCTTGCGCTACTCGTTTTGCTCTCCGGCAAAGCCTTTGCCGCAGATTACACGATTATGCCCGATTCGGTAGTGAGCAATCCGCACGGAGCTGGCTTCGACACCACCTATATGTTCGCACTTCCGAACGTAACGGTAGTGCATCGCTGGACCCCAAAATATGCGCCCTTCACCTATCAGGAGCAATCCACCTACTGGCGGCGTATCCGTGACGTAAAAATCGTTTTACCGTACGCGGAAATGATCTCCTCTTACATCATTGAAACGTACGAGTATTTGGAGCAACTGCCCAATAATCGTGCTCGGCGCAAGCATCTCAAAGTGTTTGAAAAAGAGCTGATGGAAACCTATAAGCCGATCATGAAAAAGCTCACGCTTCGCCAAGGCAAACTGCTGATCAAACTGGTGAACCGCGAAACCAACAGCACCGGCTACGAAATCATCAAGGCTTTTTACGGCTCTTTTAAGGCTTTTTGGTACAGTGCTTTTGCCGAGTTTTACGGAGGCGACCTCAATGTGCGCTACGATCCTCGGTATAATGCTGACGATGCGCTAACCGAACGCGTTATTTATCTGCTGCGGCATCATATGCTGTAAGCATTGGGCTGAAGCGTTATACGGATGAAAATCGGTACCATCGACCTCGGAGCCGAGCCGTTGTTGCTCGCACCTATGGAGGACGTTAGCGACAGCCCTTTCCGTCAATTATGCCGCTCGTTTGGGGCGGATATGGTCTATTCCGAGTTTGTCAGTGCCGACGCGCTTATTCGTTCCGTTCGCGGAGCTGAGTGCAAGCTGGCGATTGCCCCTTCGGAGCGTCCGGCGGTGATTCAACTCTATGGGCGGGATGTGGATACGTTAGCCGAAGCGGCGCGTATTGCCGCCGAAGCGAAGCCGGATCTAATAGACCTCAACTTTGGCTGTCCGGTTAAACGCGTGGCCGGAAAGGGTGCCGGTAGCGGATTGCTCCGCAATATACCGCTGCTCCTCGCCATAACGCGAGCCGTAGTTCAGGCGGTTCCCATTCCGGTAACGGTAAAAACGCGTCTCGGTTGGGATGCCGAACATATCATTATTACGGATCTTGCCGAGGCTCTGCAGGATTGCGGCATTGCGGCACTTGCCATACACGGACGCACCCGCAGCCAAATGTACAAGGGCGAAGCCGATTGGCGCCCGATAGCTGCCGTGAAGAATAACCCGCGGATGCACATTCCCATTATTGGGAACGGCGACCTTACCACGCCCGAAAGCGTGCGATACGCATTCGATACGTATGGCGTGGACGGGGTAATGATAGGGCGAGCCTCCATCGGTCGCCCCTGGTTCTTTAACGAAGTGAAGCAGTATCTCCGCACCGGTAGCGTAACACCGCTACCCAAATTAGAGCAACTTGAGGTACTGCGCACAATGATACGCAATAACATCAATAAGTTAGACGAACGGCGTGGCATCCTCCATTCCCGGCGACACTTAGCGGTAACGCCTCTGTTCAAGGGTATTCCGGACTTCCGCGCTACACGAATTGCGATGCTGCGTGCCGAAACACTTGAGGAACTTGATGCCATCCTCGCGCAATGCGTTCCGTTGCTCCAAGAGCCGGAGCAATGAAAGAATACATTGTTTTGAACAATTGGAATGAGCATCCCGAGCGTTTCGGTTCCCTTTCCGCCTCGAATACCTATTTATTGGTATAATAATAGTATCTTTGGGGTGAAATAGAGCGGTACTTTATGCGCTGAGTGGGTGCCTGTGCCGCAGAGAAGAGTAAGAACAAAAGAACAACGACAATCGATAACTAAAACCATTATGTGGCTTTCAAATTCTTCTGTAGGTAGAAAGGTTGTGATGAGCGTGACCGGCTTGGCGCTGGTTCTCTTCCTTATCTTTCACATGTCAATGAACCTGGCGGCACTCTTTAGTGCTGATGCGTACAATCAAATTTGCCTCTTCTTAGGCGCAAATTGGTATGCGTTGGTTGCCTCCTTAATGCTTGCTGCTTTGGCAGTGATACACATTTTCTTCGCTTTGTGGCTCACACTGATGAACCGGAGAGCGCGCGGTAACGATCGCTATGCGGTTACGGCACGTCCTAAGGGAGTGAGCTGGGAATCAAAGAATATGTTTGTGCTGGGGGTAATCATCTTTCTCGGACTGGTACTGCACCTGTTCAACTTTTGGTCGAAGATGCAGCTTGCCGAACTGATGGGTACGTACGAATTGGGTATTCCCGGTGTGGAAGGCCCGCACGATGGCGCAGGGCTGATCCGCTATACCTTTAGCAATCCGCTTTACGTAATCCTCTATATCATTTGGCTGGTTGCCCTCTGGTTCCACCTGAACCACGGCTTTTGGAGCGCATTGCAAACCTTGGGTTGGAATAACAAAATATGGATTAAACGCATTCAGGTTATTTCCTCTGTGGTATCCACCATTGTGTTGCTCGGCTTTGCTGCGGTGGTGTGCTACTTTTTCTTTGCAAATCTGGGAGCGAACGCGCTTTCATTCAGTAACTTTTAACCGCTTAGTGCTACGGAACCATGACTAAATTAGATGCCAAAATACCCGCCGGCCCTCTTGCCGACAAATGGACTAACTACAAGGATCACCAAAAGCTGGTTAACCCCGCCAACAAGCGTCGGTTGGATATTATCGTGGTAGGTACCGGCTTGGCCGGCGCTTCAGCAGCCGCTTCGCTGGGCGAAATGGGCTTCAATGTGCTGAACTTCTGCATACAGGATTCTCCCCGACGTGCACACTCAATTGCGGCTCAGGGCGGTATCAATGCAGCAAAGAACTACCAAAACGATGGCGATTCCATTTATCGTCTTTTCTACGATACGATTAAAGGGGGAGACTACCGTGCTCGCGAAGCAAACGTGTACCGCTTGGCGGAAGTGAGCAATGAGATTATTGACCAGTGCGTGGCACAAGGCGTACCCTTTGCACGCGAATACGGCGGTCTTTTGGCTAACCGCTCGTTCGGTGGCGCACAAGTATCTCGTACCTTCTATGCGCGTGGTCAAACCGGTCAGCAGCTCCTTTTGGGTGCCTATTCGGCGCTCAGCCGTCAGGTTGCCAAAGGAAGCGTAAAACTCTATACGCGTCACGAAATGCTCGACCTGGTTCTTATCGATGGTAGAGCACACGGAATTATTACGCGTAACTTAGTTACCGGTAAAACGGAACGCTTTGCTGCCCACGCCGTGGTTATCGCCACGGGCGGATACGGCAATGCCTTCTTCCTCACCACTAACGCAATGGCATCCAACGGCTCTGCCGCTTGGCAATGCTATAAGAAGGGTGCCTTTTTTGCCAACCCCTGTATGGCACAAATCCACCCCACCTGCATCCCCAAGCACGGCGATTATCAGTCCAAACTCACTTTGATGAGCGAATCGCTTCGTAACGACGGACGCATTTGGGTTCCCAAAAAGCTGGAAGACGCCAAAAAGCTCCAACGCGGTGAAATAAAAGGGCACGACATACCCGAAGAGGATCGCGACTACTACCTCGAACGCCGTTACCCGGCTTTCGGTAACTTAGTGCCGCGTGACGTAGCAAGCCGTGCCGCCAAAGAGCGGTGCGATGCCGGATATGGTGTAAACAACACGGGTCTTGCCGTATTCCTCGATTTTGACGATGCCATTGCTCGTTTGGGCAAAAAGGTGGTCGAAGAAAAGTATGGTAACCTCTTCCAGATGTACGAAAAGATTACCAACGATAATCCTTACGAAACCCCGATGATGATTTTCCCCGCCATCCACTACACAATGGGCGGGCTGTGGGTCGATTACGAACTGCAAACCACCATCCCGGGCCTCTTCGCCATCGGTGAAGCTAACTTCAGCGACCACGGAGCCAACCGCCTCGGCGCATCTGCTCTCATGCAGGGCTTGGCCGACGGATACTTCGTATTGCCCTATACGATGCAAAACTATCTTGCCGACCAAATCAGCATCCCGCACTTCACTACCGAAGCGAAAGAGTTTGACGAAGTCGAAAAGAGTGTTAACGACCGTATCCGGCGGCTTATGAGCTGCAAGGGGCACCGCTCTGTGGACAGCCTCCACAAGGAGCTCGGTAACATTATGTGGGAACACGTTGGCATGGGGCGCGATAAAGCCGGTCTTGAAGAGGGCATCCGCATGCTCGAAGATCTGCGCAGCCGCTTCTACAAGGAACTGCATATACCGGGCGATACGGAAGGCCTCAACGTGGAACTAGAAAAAGCCCTGCGCCTCGAAGACTTCATCGGCATCGGCATCCTTATGGCGCACGATGCCCTCGATCGTGAGGAAAGCTGTGGCGGACACTTCCGCCTCGAGCACCAAACGCCGGATGGCGAAGCAATGCGCGACGACGAACATTTCGCTTATGTATCCTGCTGGGAATATAAGGGCGAAACGCAAGCTCCCGAAATGCACAAGGAAGAGCTTGTTTACGAGTTCACCGAACGCCTGACACGCAATTATAAGAGCTAATTAGGACACTTCGAACCATTATGGATAAAAATATAGATATCACCGTAAAGGTATGGCGGCAAAAGGGACCCAAAGAACGTGGTCACTTTGAAACTTATCAGCTCAAACAGGTTTCCCAAAGCGCTTCGTTCCTCGAAATGATCGACATACTCAACGAGCAGTTGGTCAGCGAGGATAAGGATCCGGTGGCATACGACCACGATTGCCGCGAAGGTATATGCGGTATGTGCTCGCTCTATATCAATGGGCATCCGCACGGACCCGATACCGGCATCACCACCTGTCAGCTGCATATGCGGCACTTTAACGATGGCGATGTAATCACTATTGAGCCGTGGCGCAGTGCCGGATTCCCCATCATTCGCGACCTTATGGTGGATCGCTCGGCTTACGACAAAATCATCCAAGCCGGCGGTTACGTATCGGTCAACACCGGTGGGGTGCCCGATGCCAACTCCATTCCCATTCCCAAGCATAAAGCTGAGGAAGCTATGGATGCCGCAGCTTGCATCGGCTGTGGTGCCTGCGCTGCCGCCTGTAAGAACGGCTCCGCAATGCTTTTCGTTAGTGCCAAGGTGAGCCAGCTCGCCCTGTTGCCACAGGGTAAACCCGAAGCGGCTCGGCGCGCTAAAGCGATGCTCGCCAAAATGGACGAACTCGGATTCGGCAACTGTACCAATACGCGCCAGTGCGAAATGGAATGCCCTAAGAACGTATCCATATCGCACATCGCTCGTTTGAACCGCGAGTTCATCAAGGCGAAGAACCGTGACTAAACCGCCCTCCAACCCCTCACCGAGCAACTACCGCCTACTGCGGTTAGTTGTGTCGGGAGGGGGGGCACCGCTCCGCCAACCTTCCCCGTTGGCTTAATGCGGATTATCCGCACCCATCCGAACTAATCCTCCCCGATCCGAACTAATCGAATCAGTCCGAAACATCTGAGTTTATCAGAACTTATCAGAGTTTATCGGAGTTTATCCGATTGATTCTGATTAGTTCCGATTGATTCCGATTGGCTCCGATTAATTCCGATTAATTCTGATCTAACCGGTAGTACCCAATGCACCGCACTGCCGCGCACCCGCTGCTTATCGCAACGGACACCCCGCGCTGACGCGCACCCGATACCGCTTTATCCGAACTCATCGGAACTTATCAGAGTTTATCAGAATTAATCCGATTGATTCTGATTAGCTCTGATTGATTCCGATTAACTCCGATTGGTTCCGATAACCTCGGATGGCCGCAAAGGCAATAGTAGCTCCGGAGCCAGTTGTCGCAGCCGACAGTCGTTGGAATCCCCCTCGCGCGGGTTTATACAATATGTCAAAGAACGCAGTTCCTCGGGGTGGCGCATCCGCACTACCGGCACTACCGGAAGTCACTCATCCGCTGATGCTAACTACCTGTAGATACTAATATCAACCGTTGCTAACCATCCGTGGAGGTTATCCATCTGTGGAGGTTACCCATCCGCAGATGCTAACTACTTGTTGATGTAATAATCATACGGTGATAGCCATCTGTTGAGGTTACTCATCCGCTGATGTAATAATCAGCCGGTGGTAATGTCCGTCGATGCTTTTGCCCGAGGCGATAAGACGCTGCCGGAGCTCGCTTGCTCCGCGTGGCTACCGCCTATTCCCCTGAGGAACGATGCAAAGGTACCACACGGCATACCCCCCAAGTGTATTAAACTGTATCGAAGTGTATTAAACTGTATCGTAACGTATCCTAACGTATCGAAGTGTAT
>CABTZX010000016.1 GCA_902489445.1 uncultured Bacteroidales bacterium | reverse complement strand
CGCTCTCGCTCATCAATCCATAGATGCTCACTTCTCGCTCCGTACGCTCTTGCCCCTTTATACATACTTCCTCAATCCTTTCTACGTACTTCCTCGATTCTTTATACGTAGCTTCATAATCTTTTGTACATACCTTCTCTATAAATCATTAAAAGGATTTATATAAACCGTTTAAATGATTTATATGCGTACTTTAAAGGATTTGTACAAATCCTTTAAAGAATTTATCGAGAATCACCGGATAAAAAGCCGACAACCTACGCATCACCGGTCATCAACCTACGTAGAAGTATGCATCAAGATACGTATAGAGGGGTGTCTTTATACGTATGATTGAGGGGAATCTCCGCGCACTTGGAGCGAAAGATATGTGACCAACGTCAGAATCTCCGACACTTCTAAGCAAGAGAATAGATAGGTGCGTCGTGACGGGTAAGCGGGGTTAGTTGGGAAAGGGGAGGGCGGTGATGGAGAAAACGGATGTAACGGAGTAGAGGAGGGAGAGGATGCTCGTCGGCCTTGTGGGTGTGGCGATAAGAGTGGATGCAATAGGGTAGAGGAGGGAGAGGAAGCTCGTCGGCCTGTGTGTGGTTAGTGGTAGTGAGAGTTAAATAATATGGGCTGAAGAATGAGTGGAATTAGTTGGGGAGGGATGGGGGGATGGCGGAGAGGAGGGAGGTGAGGCGGATAAAGTCGGCTACATCGAGCTGCTCGGCACGGAGGGTAAAGAGCGGTTCGGAGGAAAAGTCGAAGTCATCAGGGAATAGGCTACGAAGCGCATTACGAAGCGTTTTGCGCCGTTGATTGAATGCGGTTTTCACCACTCTGACTAAGAGTGCTTCATCGCACTCAAGCGTTTGGCGTTCGTTGCGCGTAAGGCGAAGCACGCCTCCGTGTACTTTAGGCGGCGGATTGAAGTCGGATTTATCAACGGTAAAGAGGTATTCGGCATTGTACCACACACGCAGCAGAACGCTCAGTATGCCGTACGTACGGCTCCCCGGCGCTGCCGTTAGTCGCTCGGCAACCTCCTTTTGCAACATACCGGTGCAACAGGGCACTCGATGATGCCATTCGTAGAGTTTGAAGAAAAGTCTTCCGGAAATATTATAGGGATAATTCCCCGTCATAACGAACGGAGCATTGGGCTTTCCCGGAATAAGTTCCGCATCGGGACAGCGCAATATATCTCCCTTAACGATGCGTCCTTCCGCATAGAGGGAAGGAAAGGCAACGCGCAGATAATCAATGGATTCGGGATCTATTTCCAAAAGATACAGATCCGGGCAACGCTCTGCCAACGATTGGGTCAGAATGCCCATCCCCGGGCCAATCTCAAGGACGGGAATCGTGCGATAACACTCGGGAATGGTATCGGCAATTCGCTCGGCAATCAGCGGATCGGTGAGGAAATGCTGCCCTAAGGCTTTTTTGGCTCTAACGCGTTTTAACGGCATATGAAGGGGCAAAACGACTACTTTGAAGGCGGAAAATGCTACTTTTGTACTGCTTCACGCAACAAAGGTAAGGATTTGGCAACAAAGGACGCTCAAGAAACTATAGTTGAACAGGGACGGGTCAACGGACGAAAACGGATAAATAGGTTCGTTGGGCTGGGCTTGTCGTTGACAATTGGCATCGCTTTACTCTTTTTGGTATACCGAAAGTTTGATTTCGTTGCCCTGTGCGACACTTTGCGAAATATACCGATACATTATGGGATCATACTGCTCACTATTGTGCTCGGAGCTTTGGGGAACGTTTTTCGGGGCTTGCGCTGGCAATTGCAGATGGAAGCCACAGCGCCACCACATGTTCGGCGTACAACGGCGATATTAGCCACATTGGGCTCGTATGCAGTGAGTTTGGCCGTTCCGCGTGGCGGTGAAGTGTGGCGTGGCAGCGTAGTGGTTACGCGCGATAAGGTTTCCGTATCGCGCGCGGCGGGAACCATTGTGATAGACAGGGTTATGGATCTTGTTATGTTGCTACTCATTGCGCTTATAGCCTTGATTTTTTGTTATGGTGATATTGCCCGATTGGTGCAGAAAATCCCCTTTGATTGGGGCTCAATAGGCAAAGGGGTTCTATCGTATCGCTTTTGGCTGATCGTAGCCTCCTTCATCCTGCTCTGTATCTTGCTTCGGCGGCTTCTTCGGCGGAGCCGTTTCAGACGGAAATTATCCGGTTTTAAGGATGGTTTTGCGCACGCAATGCGTTCCGTTTTTACAATGCCGCATAAAGGCGTGTTTATCCTTTACTCGGTGCTCATATGGGTTTGCTATTATTTTGCATTCCGTCTCGCCTTTTACGCCTTTCCTTTCACAGCGGATTTATCTGCCGGTGTGGGGTTAATTGGCTTTATTATGGGCACGCTGGGAGTAATGGTTCCGGTTCAGGCAGGGATCGGCACTTGGCACTATATGATCATTACCACGTTAACGCTTTACGGAGTGTCGGAATCGGATGCGGGGCTTTTTGCATTAGTGCTTCACACATTGCAAACCGCCGGTACGGCATTCGTTGGGCTACTCGCGATTTTATTAGTACCTTTGCGAAGTAGAAAAAACACGGAAATATAAGAGATTAGAGAATATGGCACAAGAAATCAAACAACTTCAACCTCAGGCAATTTGGAACTATTTTTACGAAATTACTCAGTTCCCGCGTCCTACTGGTCAAACGAAGGAAGTCGCCGAATATATCGCATCAGTTGGTAAAAAACTTGGATTGGAAACCAAACGTGATGAGGTGGGTAATGTGCTGATAATCAAGCCTGCAACGCCCGGAATGGAGAACCGTCCCAAGGTAACTTTACAGGGGCATATGGATATGGTTCCACAGAAAAATAAGGAAGTTACCCACGATTTTACGAAAGATCCTATCGATGCGCGCATTGACGGCGAATGGGTTAGAGCCAACGGAACCACTTTGGGCGCAGATAACGGTATGGGTTGTGCCATGGCACTGGCCGTTTTGAGCGATAACACGCTAAAGCACGGACCGATAGAAGCTCTGTTCACGGTTGACGAAGAGGTAGGAATGATCGGAGCCAACGAGCTAAAAGCTGGGTTTGCTACCGGAGATATTCTTATGAATATGGATTCCGAAGAGGAAGGCAACCTTTTTATCGGCTGCGCCGGTGGAATTGACGTGAATGTGCTACTGGAATATAAAGAACAGGAAAACGAATCTACCGACGATATAGCGGTAAAAGTGACGCTTTCCGGACTTAAAGGCGGTCACTCCGGCGTGGAAATCCATTTGGGACGTGCCAATTCGAATAAACTGATGGCGCGATTCCTCAAAAAGGCAATATGCGAATATGGGGTTCGCTTAGCTACCTTTGAGGGCGGATCCATGCGTAATGCCATTCCTCGCGATGCCGAAGCGGTAGTTACGCTTGCTCCGGAAGATGCCGAAGGATTCAATAAAATGGTTACCGAATGGGAACAGATTTTCCGGAAAGAATATGAAGGAATAGAGGATGCTATTTCGCTGAAAGTGGAAAAATGTCCGCTACCGAAAACGTTGATTCCCGAAGAAATTCAAGATAATTTCATCAATGCATTGGAAGCGTGCGTAAACGGCCCGGTATCAATGCTTCAGAGTTTCAAAAATACGGTAGAATCCTCTACCAATATGTCTATAGTAACGGCCAAAGAGGGCAAAATTGTGGTACGCTTCCTTGTACGCAGTTCGTCCCAAAGTCGCAAAATGCAGGTTGCTTCTCAGGTAGAGAGTGCTTTCCTATTAATGGGAGCAGACGTAGAGTTTGATGTTGATTATTCCGGATGGCAACCCAATACCAAGTCCCATGCACTGGAGGTTCTCAAAAAGGCATATACCAAAGTGTATGGAAAAGAACCTGAAGTGAAAGTGATGCATGCTGGATTGGAATGCGGTATTATACAGGGGGTTATGCCGGATATGGATATGATTTCGTTCGGTCCGACCATCGAGCATCCGCATTCACCGGACGAACGCGTCAATATTGCTTCGGTAGAACGCACCTATAAGGTTGTGGAAGAGGCGCTTGCTAACATTTAATCTTAAGAACAATAAAATACTATCAAAAACATGAGAGCATATGTTTTTCCCGGTCAGGGAGCACAATTTGTAGGGA
This sequence comes from uncultured Bacteroidales bacterium, assembly GCA_902489445.1. Lineage (GTDB taxonomy): Bacteria > Bacteroidota > Bacteroidia > Bacteroidales > Porphyromonadaceae > Porphyromonas. Next base: position 34,095 of record CABTZX010000016.1, on the reverse strand, counting down.
TGGGGCAGCAGCTCTATACGGAAAACGCAGAAGCAAAGAAACTGTTCGACAAAGCGAACGAGATATTAGGCTTCGCCATCTCGGAAGTGATGTTTCACGGAACCGAAGATGAGCTAAAGCAGACAAAAGTGACCCAACCTGCCGTTTTTCTCCACTCAGTGCTTTTGGCACGAAGTTTGCATAATGAGTTTAAGCCGGATATGGTAGCGGGTCACTCATTGGGTGAGTTCTCCGCATTGGTTGCTGCAGGTGCCTTATCGTTTGAAGACGGTTTAACGCTTGTATCCAAGCGCGCTATGGCGATGCAGAAAGCATGCGAAGCTACACCCTCCACGATGGCAGCTATATTAGGATTGGACGATAAAATAATTGCCGAAGTATGCCAAAATGTTACCAACGGCGTTGTAGTACCCGCCAATTATAATTGTCCCGGACAAGTTGTCATTAGTGGCACTAAGGAAGCGATCGATGAAGCGTGCACACGTCTGAAGGAGGCGGGAGCCAAAAGAGCTATTCCGTTGAAAGTAGGCGGAGCCTTTCACTCTCCACTGATGCAGCCCGCAAAGGAAGAATTGGGTGTAGCTATAGAGCAAACGCACTTTGAAAAGCCGATTGCGCCTGTTTATCAGAATGTAGTAGCTCGGGCAGTGACCGATCCGGAAGAAATAAAGCAAAACCTAGTGAAGCAGCTCACTTCTCCGGTTCGTTGGACTGAGTGTGTCCGTGCTATGATAGCGGACGGAGCTACGCACTTTACCGAATTAGGACCGGGTCAGGTGTTGCAAGGATTAATAAGGAAAATATGTCCGAACGTACAAATTGACGGACTATCATAAGAAAAAGTAAAATGGGAACAGAGGATAAATCTATTCGTTGTCTTATTTTGGGCGCAGGCCCTGCAGGATACACGGCAGCCATATATGCATCGAGAGCCAATTTGGCCCCGGTGCTGTACTCAGGTTTGCAACCGGGAGGGCAGCTCACCACCACTACCGAAGTAGAGAACTTTCCGGGTTATCCGGAGGGAATCGGTGGTACGGAGATGATGGAACAGCTCAAACAGCAAGCAGCTCGCTTTGGTGCGGATATCCGGAACGGGGCGGCTACCAAGGTCGATTTGTCCAAACGTCCTTTCACGGTAACGATAGATGGCGAAAAAGAGGTGACATGTAATGCACTGATCATCGCTACCGGAGCAAGTGCCAAGTACTTAGGCCTTCCGGATGAGGAAAAATATGCCGGACAAGGCGTATCGGCTTGTGCTACGTGCGATGGTTTTTTCTATCGCGGTAAAAAGGTTGCCGTGGTGGGCGGAGGCGATACAGCGTGCGAAGAAGCTCTCTATCTCGCTTCCATTGCCGAAAAGGTATACCTTATTGTGCGCAAGCCGTTCCTTCGTGCTTCCAAAGTAATGCAGGAACGCGTCGAAAAGCATCCGAAGATTGAAGTGTTGTTTGAACACAATACGCTGGGACTTTTCGGCGAGAACGGCGTGGAAGGGGCTCATCTTGTGTACCGAAAGGGAGAAAAGGATGAAGCCGAAAAGGATATAGCTATTGACGGCTTTTTCCTGGCAATTGGGCATAAACCTAATACGGATTTGTTCCAAGGACAAATCGAGTTGGACAAAGCAGGATATATCGTTACGAAGGGAAATACTTCCCTCACCAATGTAGAGGGTGTATTTGCCGCCGGTGACGTAGCAGATCCACGCTATAGGCAGGCTGTAACCTCAGCAGGCTCCGGATGCAAGGCAGCTATGGATGCCGAAAAGTATTTGATGGAGCATGAGCTTTAAGCTTTCTGCTCCGATAGATACTTTTGAGCCTTACAAACAAAGGAATATAGTTTAGCAATAAGGAGAAAGGTTATGATGAAAGGAAATTCAATTGTTGTGGCGGTCGTATTGGGCATTGCCTTTGTATGCGGACTTGCCTGGGCAGGCACAAAAGTGATGAAAGGGCGCCGTCCTGCCAACGAGATAACCGTAACGGGAGCTGCGGAAATGCAGATCTCCTCGGATTTGATCGTTTGGAAAGCCTCTTATTCGGTCACTGCTTTGGATCTGAAGTCGGCTTATTCAGTAATAGCTGATAACAAGAGGCAGGTAGAAGACTATATTCGCAGCAAAAACATTCCAAGCGATGCCATACAGTTTAAGAGCGTTGATATTCAGAAAACGTATGAATACCAATACAATGGTAACGGAGGTGGACGAAATGTCTTTTCAGGATATCAATTGTCGCAAACAGTTCAGGTAACCTCTAACGATATTGATCGGGTAGAAGCCCTTTCGCGCGACATTACCGAGCTGATAGACAAGGGGATGGAAATAACCTCCTATCCACCGAGCTATTACTATACCAAGTTGAACGAATCCAAACACGAAATGCTGAAAGCGGCTTCGGAAGATGCTCTTAAGCGCGCTACTGCCATTGCAGAAGGTAGTAATCGTAAAGTGGGCAAACTGCAACGTACCCAGATGGGCGTATTCCAAGTGGTTGGACTCTATTCTGATGAGGATTATAGCTGGGGCGGTTCCTTCAATACGTCAAGCCGCGAAAAGACGATTTCCGTAACCGTTAAGAGCAGCTACTCCGTACATTGATGGAAAGAATGCATCGGATAAGCCTTTTGATCGGGATGGTGCTCTTTGCTCTCGTCCCGATCGGAACATTGTATGCGCAGGAAGATACCTCTATTTCACTTTCTGATTGTCGTACGGTGCTTGATGGAGAGGTGGACATATCGTTCTCTACGGAAGAATGGTACCGGTGCGCCTTAATGGAGATGGCAGACGGACAACCGGACAATGCCCTTCGCTGCCTCAGCCACATAGATGCAAGGCATAAAAAAGAGGCGATTCTATTGACGGAGGCAAAAGCTTTGCTCCAAACTTATCGGTTTGAGAAGTCGGCAGCTATAACCGGCAAACTCAAAAAGAATCGCAACTATCGTAACGTGGCCGATTCGCTACTGAACCAAATACAGCGCACGCAACGATTTGTAGATAACTGCGTTCGCGTGGAAGTAACGGATAGTACGCGATTAGAGCACATCGAAACTCTCGCCTCGCTAAAACTTCTCTCCGCTGAGTGGGGGGCGATCTCCTTTGAGTCACTTACCGGTAATTGGATCTATAAAACGGCTTTGGGCTACGAAACGTTTTACACGAAACTCGATGAGAACGGTATTAGCCATATATACTATCGTAGAGCCGTGGACGATGAAGTGATTGAAGAGCGTGAGTTGACGGAACTCAACACGCCAAAGGGCGAGTTTTATCCCATATTGCGTCAGGATGGCGAAACACTCTATTTTGCTTCTTATTCGGACGAAGGTATGGGCGGAATGGAACTTTTTGTAGCGCGGAGGGATCCCGATACACGGCAATTCCTTCGCCCCACCCTGTTGGGGGCTCCCTTTAATTCGCCTTTTGATGACTGCTTCCTCATTTTTGATGATCTTTCGGGCAAGGGAATACTCGCTTCCGGACGCTTTGCTCCTAAAGGAACGCTCAATCTGTACACTTTTGTACTTGCTGATTTCTTTCCGCCTATTCCCGCAAACAGTGTGGAGGAAAAGATTACTCAAGCCAAGTTGATGCCTTGGCGAATGCTAATGCCTGAAGAAGACGCTATACAATAGAAACTCATTTGCAACGAAACAACACAATATGGAAAAAAGAATTATTCCCTCTTCGGAAATGATCGTCAATAGTGACGGCACGATATTTCACTTACATCTCAAACCGGAGCAGCTTGCCGACAATGTGATTATGTGTGGGGATCCCTCTCGCGTTACAATGATTGCAAAGCACTTTGATACGAAAGAATGTGATGTATCCAACCGTGAGTTTCACACCATTACCGGTACCTACCGAGGCAAACGGATTACGGCAATCAGCCACGGAATCGGAGGAGATAATATCGAGATTGTAGTTAACGAGCTTGATCTGCTGGCAAACTTTGATCTTGAGCATCGTTGCCGTAAGGATCAACTGCGCACACTCAATTTGGTTCGAGTAGGGACGAGCGGGGGCTTGCAACCCGAAACTCCTATAGGTACCTACGTAGCAGCCGAACGAAGCATCGGATTTGACGGAGTTCTATATTTCTACGGTGATACGGAACGTGTTCGCGATTTGGATTTTGAGGAAGCCTTGCTTAAGGGCTTGGAATGGAAAATTGAAGGGCTAAAACCTTATGTAGTATCAGCCAACGAGGCACTATTGAACCAAATGGTAGGTACAGACGGGCGCATCATTAAGGGATGCACCATCGCTGCGAACGGGTTCTATGCACCTCAGGGACGAAAATTACGTTTGCCCCTTGCCGATGAAGCACTTAACCATAAAATAGAAGATTTCCAATACGGGCGTTTCAAACTGACTAACTTTGAAATGGAAAGCAGCGCCCTGCAAGGTATTGCCGCTTTGTTGGGACATCGTGCCGTTACCATTTGCTGCATCATTGCCGGGCGGCAGAATCTCAATATGAATACCGAATACAAGGGCAATATTGACGATCTCATTGAAATTGTATTGAGTCGATTCTGAACCTTTCTTATTTCTTCGGGAAACAATATGACTAAATTGCCGCATGAAGGTCGCAAAGACTCTACCACGCATACACGGCATCGTACTACCAAAGAGAGTATAATCGATGCCGCAAGGCAACTCTTTGCTCACGTGGGGATAGAAAAAACGACCATGAACGACATTGCGGCAAAAAGTCATAAGGGAAGGCGAACGCTTTATGTCTATTTCCGGAACAAAAAGGAGCTGTTTGCCGCTGTGGTGGAGCGCGAGTTGGAGTTGCTTAGTGCGCGTTTGGAAATGGTGGCTAACGGAAATGAGCCTCCAAACGAACGCTTGATCAATCTCATTTATACACACTTAGATACCATTCTGCAAATCGTGATGCGCAACGGAACCCTTCGTGCCGATTTCTTCAACGATATTGCCCGATTGGAAAGAATACGCTATCGATTCGATCGTCGTGAGGAAGAGCTCATCAAGCATATCCTTTCCGAAGGAAACGAAATGGGGATTTTTTGTATTCGTGACGCAGAAATCGCCTCCGTTATATTGCAACATTCCCTCAAAGGGCTCGAAGTTCCCTACATAAATCGCCAAACGCGACGTGTGGGGAGCAAGGAATTTGACAGAATGCGCCTCACCACTGAGCAATTGCTCTTTCGCGGCTTAGGGTACAGAGGTGCCTCTTCGCATAATAATCAATCAAATAATTTAGAATCAAATGAAACTATTGGAAGGTAAAGTGGCTCTGATTACCGGAGCTGCCCGAGGAATTGGACGTGCTATCGCCCATAAATACGCGTCTGAAGGTGCCCATGTGGCTATCACGGACCTCAAAATTACGGACGAAACAGAATCTTTCTTACAGGAATTGCGTTCTATGGGCGTTCAAGCTCGTGCCTATGCCTCCAACGCAGCTGATTTTAACGATGCTCACGAGGTAGTTTCGCGCATCGTTTCGGACTTCGGTAAAATTGATATACTGGTAAATAATGCCGGAATTACGCGTGACGGATTGATGCTTCGTATGACCGAAGAACAATGGGATGCCGTAATAAACGTCAATCTGAAGAGTGCATTTAATCTGATTCATGCCGTTACGCCGGTAATGGTGAAGCAACGTTCCGGAGCCATTATTAATATGGCTTCCGTGGTTGGCGTTAGTGGAAATGCCGGTCAAACCAACTATTCCGCTTCTAAGGCAGGAATGATTGGGTTGGCTAAGAGTATCGCAAAGGAGCTTGGAGCGCGTAATATCCGCGCAAATGCCATCGCACCCGGATTTATCATCAGTGATATGACGAATGCTTTATCCGAAGACGTGCGCAAAGAATGGGCTCAAAAAATACCGCTTCGCCGTGGCGGCACGCCGGAAGATGTGGCTAATGTGGCTGTTTTCCTCGCTTCGGATCTCGCTTCGTACGTTACCGGTCAGGTAATCAACGTCTGTGGTGGCATGAACTGTTAGCTCTCTATGCAGATCATCTACGAGGATAATCACCTAATCGTAGTGAATAAAGCCCCCGGAGAAATTGTCCAGGGCGATAAAACGGGCGACCAACCCCTCTCGGAGGCGGTCGCCCTTTATTTGAAACAGCGCTACAACAAGCCCGGAAACGCCTTTGTGGGCGTTGTTCATCGATTAGACCGACCCGTGGGCGGTCTGGTGATTTTTGCCAAAACAAGCAAGGCTTTGGAGCGAATGAATCAACTTTTTCGCGAAGGAAAGGTGGAAAAGCACTATTGGGCGATCGTAGCAAATGCACCCAATCCCAAACAAGGTAGGTTGATTCATTGGCTTAAAAAGAACGAAAAGCAGAATAAAAGCTACGCTTCAAATAGTCCTAAGGATGGAGCAAAACGAGCAGAGCTGACCTATCGCACGCTGGCAAAATCCAAAAACTATACCCTTTTGGACGTGCAACTCCTTACCGGTCGGCATCACCAAATACGTTGTCAGCTTGCAGCCATAGGTTCTCCAATCAAAGGCGATCTTAAATATGGAGCACCTCGCTCCAATCCCGATGCCTCTATATCGCTTCTTTCCTACCAAATTAACTTCGAGCATCCCGTAAGTCACCTACCGATTTCCCTAACGGCACCCCTCCCGCCAGATCCCCTCTGGCAGGCTTTCGCCCCCACCACTCCTCAGAATTAACGTAAACAAACACTCCATAATTGCTATCTGCGAGCGGTTCCGCGCTCGCTACGGAGCTTTCTCGCAAAAGGTATATACCTTTTGTGGAAAACGTATATACCTTTCACTTGAGAGGTATATACCTCTCGTCCGAAACCTATATACCTCTCGCGTCGGGATAGCAATGGGATGAGGAATAATAAAGGATGATGTTGAGCGGAGCCATTATGCTCTCCCTCGGTAATTGTTGCGGAAGTGTTTGTATCGGATGATTCTTATGGTTCAGTATTACGCTTTATTTCGGCCGGAGGCAGTCGGAGTATAGATAAAAATAAGGGACGCACAAGTGTGCGCCCCTATGATATCGGTAATGTTTAACCGATTTAGTGTGATGAAGCGTTAGGGTAGTAGCGTGAATTTAAGTACCTGTCCTTCCGTTTCCAGTAGGTAAACCCCCTGTTCAAGAGCAGAAAAATCGAGCAGTTGCGTAGTGCTGTGGATCGTTCCTCGTGTTATCTCCTTCCCATTAAGAGCCACAATACGGTAACTGCTTCCTTCGTTTGCTCCGTACAGAGTAGCCGTTTTGCGTGCGGGATTAGGCGAAAGACGCAAGTTTAGGGGAGTCGCAATGGGCTTTAATGTATCAGTAGGTTTGCTCAGTTCTGCAGAAGTGAGAGTTGTGAGCTTCACTTCAAAGCTATAGTCCGTTGTTTGTGCCGAAGGGGTAGTAAGCAGTAGCGAGAAGTCGCCATTCGTTTGAGGAAAACTGTCCCAAGTGAATTCAACTTCAGCATAAGCGTACGGAGCTATCTTAACCCATTTTTCTGCAATTTTGGTCTCGTCGGTTCCTTGTTTCAGCGTTAGAGTGGCAGGTGCATATACGCACTTTGAACCATCGTTGTACAAGGTAACTGACAAAAAGCCCGGAGTTCCGCTCTTAACGTTATGTCGTATTTCATTCCCATCTTTGCCCGGAATGATCTTCAAGAGTGGTTGTTTTTCCTTGTTACAAAGGATGGAGGTTTTTCCTGAAGCAATTTCTACGAGCGGAATAACCGCCCCTCTATAGCTGGTGGGCATTATTTTCCATTCTTGTTCAGGTGATAACCGATAGACAAAGTTTATCGAGTATATGCCATCAGGAAGTTCCACTCCGTTGAGAGACTCCGCACCGCTCAATTCATTGTGTATCAATCCGAATACTGATGATTCCCTAAGTGAAGAGGGTACTACAATGGGTTTGGGATCATTGAGGGAAACGGGTAGATACGCAAGTGCATATTGACCATTGAATTTGCTGCGGTAGGTCTGATTGTAGAAGCCTGCCTCTGTAGCCTTAAGTACGCCGTTTGCGTCCAATGCCACTTTTATGAATTCAGTAATCAACTTTGGTCCCAAATATTTTGAAGATCCATCTTTGTCGGGAGTGAGGTTGATCAGTGCATCTTGATTATAGTTGTAGTCACCTTCGCCCGATCCGGTTCCCAAATCAACGGGTTCAAGCGAATTGACATTATAGTAGCCATTGGCCAAGCCGGACCATCCCCAGTTTACGTGGAATAGACCGTTTGGATCGTAACCATCAAATACAAAGGCGTGTCCGTCTTCTTCTCCTTCGCCGGCATAGAACACGGGCGTGTTGTTACTGAGGCAGGAATAGAGAGCTTCGAGCCATTCAAATCCGTTGTAATGATCTCTGTAACAGAGTTCTGTCGCTTTGTTGTAGGAAAAATAACGGATGGCACCCTGAAGGGCATCATGGTCGTAGGCACCACTTCCTTCATAGCTGAAAGCGGTGTTCATAGAAACAGCCACGTGGTAGTTGAATTTAGATAGCTCGTTTGCTTCTTCTTCCGTGTAGCCGCCTATAGTATCCTTAGGCATTTTTGCCCAATCATATTTTTGTTTTGCAAAGTTTACGTAATGATTTGTGCCAGATTTGGAGTCGGTATATCCATAGTCGCCCTTGCCTTGGATAGGCCATTCGTAGTGCTTCATTATTTGTGCCATAGCAGTTGCTACACATCCTACCCAGGCGTGCACCTTTTCGTCGGATCCCTGCTTCTTGATAACTAAGGGACACAGGCGGTTGTATGGCTCGCCTTGGTCCCAAAGAATGTTGTTCATCAGTGGTTCCACCTGAGAATGAATTGTTCCTTTTGAAGCTAAATACCGGATGAAATCGGCAATGGGCTTCTGAGGATCTTGATGTGTTTCGGCACTGCGTAGGCGATTTTCCATATAGTTGAGGTAAGTCGCGAGGAAGCTACGCAAGGAACGGGGAGCATTTTGCAGCGAGAAACTACCGGTGAGCGAGTACCCGATGCAGGGATCAAGCCTGTCATCACCGGCAATAAGGGCAAATCCCTCTCCGTTGCCACGTTCGAAAACATAAATCAGTGGATCTTTGTTTTCGGCATTACGTAGCAAATTAGCGGATCCGTGCAAGAGATCAGCATCACGCGGAATGGCTAAAGTAAGGCGTAAATCTCCGGAAGTGGAGGTCTGCTTTGCGTTGCGTAGTTCAACGGTAGCGAACAACTTTTCAGCCAATTGTTGAGCTCGGTTGCGATCTATTGGCGCAGACCAAAGGAAAGAAATCGATAGAAGGGTAGTGGAAACGAAAAGGATGAATCCTTTTGTTCTCTTCAATAGTGATGAAATGTGTGTCATATTACGTTAGTTTTATTTGATTCCTTGGGGAGTAATTGAGCTGATGTATAGTTTCCCGCCACGACGAACTACCTTATGAGTAGCACTTTCTATGGTGGCCGGTTCGGGATTAAGTAATTGTTCCGCAAAGGGAACAATACGTATTCGTGTAAAACCCAATGGGCTAAGGAGTGCGAATAGTAGGCTTACCGGAGCGGGTGAAGCCGCTATGGCACGAGCGTTATATACCGATCCCTCAGTGGATAAAGCGGTTCGTTGTAGTTGTTCGGTAAGAGCCCAATCCAATAGTCGGTCGCTTTCGCGTAAGTTCGCTATAGTGCGTGCCATAGCTTGTGGAAACGAAGGATTGAGGCGATTGAACAGAGGGCGTATATTATGGCGAATATAGTTGCGACGGATGGAGGTATCGGAGTTTGACGAATCCGTGCAGTAAGGCTGATCAATCAGTTGTAGGAAGCTGATAATATCCTCGTGCGGCACATCAATAAGAGGGCGGACAATACGATCCCGTTTGGGGGGAATAGCCTTTAACCCCTTAATGCCACATCCGTTTGCGAGATTTCCGAAAAACGTTTCGATATTATCCTCAAGGTGATGTGCTACGGCTACAAACGAATAGCCCTGTTCGTCCAAACAAACATCGAAGAATTGGTATCGAAGGTCGCGTGCAGCCACTTCAATTGAAACACCATTTTGAGCTGCATATGCATTTGTGTCAAAATCCGTCTTACTCAGTTTTAGGTCAAAATGACGGCATAAATCAACCACAAAAGCTTCGTCTCGGTTACTTTCGTCGCCACGGAGATGAAAGTTACAATGTGCCACTGCCACAGGAAAACACATAAAAAGCATAGCTCTTAGTAGAGCAACGGAATCTGCTCCCCCGCTAAGAGCTACCAAAATAGGTTCGTTAGGAGCCAAACTAAGCTCCCTTTCGATTGTTTCCTTAGCGCGCTGCATCAACGGATGCTGATAAACAGCGCGTGGCATACGCAACGTCATTTTGTCTCTTCAGCGAAGAGATCCGGATCTACTACGATTCTGCCACAATACTCGCAAACAATTATCTTTTTTGCAAGCCTTATTTCCAACTGGCGCTGTGGCGGAATGCGGTTGAAACATCCCCCGCAGGCATCACGATCAATCGGAACTACAGCAAGACCATTGTGCGCTGCATTGCGGATACGATAGAAGGCTTTGAGCAAACGTTCGTCTTCAACGTTACTTTCAAGGCTTTTTGCCTCCTTAAGCAACCTTTGCTCTTCCGCTTCCGTTTCCGTAATTATTTTGTCTAATTCGCCTTTTTTAGCGGCAAGGTCACCTGTGCGCAGTTCATAAGTTTCTTTTAGCTTGGAAATATCTTCTTTCCGTGCATTGAGCTCAGCGGTATATTCCTTTATTCGCTTTTCTGAAAGCTGAAGTTCCAGATCTTGGTATTCAATTTCCTTGGACAAACTATCATATTCGCGATTATTGCGAACATGATCCAATTGACGGCGATATTTTTCCAGCAATTCTGCCGAAGAGCTTATTTTATTGCGTTCATTGGTGATGGACGTAGATAGAGCCTTTGCAGCAGCCGAGTAGTTGTCCAAGCGGGTCTGTATGCCGGCAAGGTTATCCTCGATGTTTTGTACCTCAAGAGGAAGCTCTCCACGCAAAGTCTTAATCTTGTCGATGGCGGAAAGAACGGATTGTAACCGCGCTACAGAACGCAGTTTTACCTCAACCTTATTAAGGGTTTTGGGTGCTTCTTCCTTTGGAGTCTCCGCTTTTTCTGCTTTTTCTGCTGTTTTTGCCGTTTTTGTTTCGGTAGTAGCAGTCTTTTTGTCGGTAGCTGCCTTGGAAGAACTCTTCTTTGCCGGAGTCTTTTTTGCAGTAGTTTTCGTAGCCTTTTTGGCTGTTGCCGGCTTCTTTTCCTTTTCTATTTGTTCGTTAGGTATATCCTTTTCGCTCTTTTTGGTTGCCATATCTTATCGTTTGTATTGGATCGGATTTATATCAGTCTCCGCAGTTTCAATCGCAAAGTTAGGTATTTTCTGCGTGATCACGCGATGAAAGAGGGCTCTTGCAGGTTGCTCGCTTTCCCAATGCCCCACAGTAACGAGCAGAATGCGCCCTTGGGCATCAAGATAGTCGTTATAACGAGCTTCGCCCGTTAGAAGCAAATCAGCTCCACGTGCTATTGCTTTGTTCATAAAGCTCCCTCCGCTACCCGTCACTACAGCGATGCGTTGCACGGAACGGCCGAGCGGAAGTGAATGGGATACGGATTTAACCTGTTCGATGGATGCAATGCGTTTTAGAGCTTCATCCTCAGTAATGGGTTGCTGCAAGGTAGCAATTAGACCACTTGCCGCATCGCTACGTCCATTCTTCAATGGAATTACATCGTAAGCAGGCTCCTCGTATGGGTGAGCCTCTCTTAATGCGGCGAGAACGACGCTAAGACGCTCATTGGGAACAAGCACCGAAACACAAGCCTCCGTCACTTTGCTTATAGATCCCTCTGTTCCTATGTATGGATTGGCTCCGCTCAATGGCTTGAATTGCCCCTCCCCCACAAAGGTATAAGCACACTTTTCGTATTGTCCGATACGTCCGGCTCCGGCTGCAAAGAGGGCATTTTTGAGCGAATCAGCGTTCTCAGAAGGAACCATAACTGACAGTTTGGATACGCGTTCGGTAACTTCCTCTAAAGCTTCCGTTTTTTGTACGTCAAAGTACGGGAGCAACATTCGGTTTAGTCCGTCACAAGCATTGTCCGCATTGGTGTGTGCAGCGTAAATGGTTATGCCTTTACATAGCGCAAGTGCGATGGTTCTTTCCTGATATGTGGTAGGGGTAATGCGGTAGAGTGGATGAAACAGAATAGGGTGGTGTGTGACCAAAAGATTATATCCCTTGCGAGCACACTCTTCCACCGTAGATTCAGTAGCTTCCACCGCTACTAGTACACCGGTGCAGGTGGCATTAGTATCCCCTACCTGTAAGCCGGAATGATCCCACGTCTCTGCCAAAAGAGGCGGAAAAGCCTCTTCCAGAACGGAAAGCACATCTTTTATTCGTATCATCAGGGCTTTGGTAGCGCGGTAACGCGGATATGCAGTTCCTGGAGCTGTTCCTCGTCTAATCGTGAAGGCGCATCGATCATCACGTCTCGCCCGGCATTGTTTTTGGGGAACGCAATGCAATCGCGGATACTATCCAGCCCCGCCATAATAGAAACCCAGCGATCCAATCCAAAGGCAATGCCTCCGTGAGGAGGAGCTCCGTAGCGGAATGCATTCATTAAGAAGCCAAACCGTTCATCTGCATCTTCCTTTTCAAAACCCAAAAGCTCAAACATTTTGTGCTGAAGTGCGGAATTATGTATACGGATAGAACCGCCACCAACTTCCACGCCATTGATGACCATATCATATGCATCCGCTTTTACATGACCCGGGTCGCTATCCAAGAGAGCAATATCGCTTTGCTTGGGAGCCGTAAACGGATGGTGTACAGCGTAGTAGCGCTGTGTTTCGTCATCCCACTCCAAAAGCGGAAAGTCAACTACATACAAGCACTCAAATTGATTTGGATCTTTCATCCCTTCAAGGTCAGCAATATGAAGGCGCAACGTACCTAATTGCTTCAAAACAGAGTAACGTTCCGCACCCGTAAGCACTAGAATAAGATCACCTTGCTTTGCTTTTAGATCGTTTGCCAAACTTTGAAGTGTTTCTTGCGGGAAGAATTTATCAATCGTGCTCTTGCAGGTACCATCTTCATTTAGCTTAATCCAAATCAAGCCATGTGCACCTACCTGCGGTTTCTTTACAAATTCAGTTAGAGCATCCAACTGTTTTCGTGAGTAGGAGGCTTTTTGCGCTACAACAATAGCACCCGAGTATGCGGCATCATCCAATAGCGACATACCTTTTCCCTTCAGCTGCTCGGTAACGTCCTGTATTTCCATTCCAAAACGAAGGTCAGGCTTGTCGCTCCCATAGCGACTCATGGCTTCTTCCCAGCTCATTCTGCGGAAAGGAAGTGGTAGTTTCACGCCCCGAATAGTATCAAATAGATGTGCAGCCAAGCCTTCGAACGTGGTTAATATATCATCACGTTCTACAAAACTCATTTCGCAGTCTACTTGTGTGAACTCCGGTTGCCGGTCCGCACGTAAATCTTCATCGCGGAAACACTTTACGATTTGGAAGTATCGATCCATTCCGGCTACCATAAGTAGTTGCTTAAACGTTTGAGGCGATTGCGGAAGTGCGTAGAATTCACCGCTGTTCATACGGCTTGGTACCACAAAGTCGCGAGCTCCTTCCGGAGTGGATTTGATCAGCATCGGTGTTTCTATTTCCACAAAACCGAGCGAATCCATATATTTTCGAACTTCCAACGCCATTTTGTGACGTAGAATAAGGTTGCGCTTCACCGGTTCGCGACGAATGTCCAAGTAGCGATATTTCATCCGCAGATCATCTCCTCCGTCCGAAACATCCTCGATGGTGAAAGGAGGTACCTCACTTCGGTTCAATACCTTGAGTTGAGAAATCTCCACCTCTATATCGCCTGTAGGCAAAGATGCATTCTTAGCGGAGCGTTCGCGTACAGTTCCTTCTGCCTGAAGCACCCATTCGCGCCCGATTTGATGTAGTATTTCGTTGCAGGAGGCACTTTCTCCGTCAAAAACCAGCTGGGTTGTACCATAGCGATCTCGCAAGTCTACAAAGGTCATCCCGCCCAAACGGCGTACCTTGCTCACCCATCCGGCAAGAGTTACTTTCTTGCCTACGTCTTCGATGCGTAGTGCACCGCAATCTATTGTTCTGTACATTGCTAATCATTCGGGGAAAAGCGAATCCTATGGATACACCTTTTTCCCATTTTCCTTACTAATTTCTTCGCAAAGATAACAAAAAGAGTGCCGAAATCCTCCTTCCCCCTAAAACAGTTCGAATTGCTCAGTAAAACTGTTAAGAGCTTTAAAGGAGCTGGTTGTGTCAGCAGCAAATTTTCAGAGAATATCGGATAGAATCAAATGGCTCATTAAAAGCCGCAATCCATCCCCCTTTTGAATCTATTGAAATATATTATTACCGGTATGGCAGGGACGCACAAGCGTCTGTGCGTCCCTGCTTTTGTGTGGTTCTATCTTTACAGATTGCTCGTAGGTGCTTTCCTTTAGGCTTGTTCTGCCCAAAGGCGCGTCAGGTTAAGCAGCGTGTGAAAACACTTCTCAAGGCTTGTAAGCGAGCAATACTCAAACTTTCCGTGGAAATTCATTCCCCCGGTAAAGAGGTTCGGGCAGGGCAATCCCATATAGGAGAGACGAGCTCCGTCCGTGCCACCACGGATAGGCTTGATCTGCGGTACCACACCAGCTTCCTTCATAGCCTGCTCGGCGAGTGAGACTACCTCCGGATGCGGTTCAATCATCTCTTTCATATTGTAGTATTGATCCCGTAACTCAAGGACAATTACTTCCTTGCCAAACATTTTGTTTAGGTATTGAACGGCAGCTGTAAGAAGAACTTTCTTATCTTCAAAGAGTTCTTTTGAATGATCTCGGATAATGTACGCCATCTCTGCCTTTTCAACGTTGCCGCTCAGATGGATAAGATGGAAAAAGCCTTCGTAGTGCTCCGTGAGTTCCGGGCGCATTCCTACCGGTAGGAGTGCCTGCAAATCACATGCAACTTGCAGTGCGTTAATCATTTTCCCCTTTGCACTGCCCGGGTGAATATTACGTCCCTGAATGGTAATCTTGGCGGATGCCGCATTGAAGTTTTCGTATTCCAATTCGCCTTCCATACCTCCGTCCACGGTATACGCATATTGTGCTCCAAACGCTTTAACGTCAAAGTAGTCAACGCCTCTACCAATTTCTTCATCCGGGGTAAAGCCGATACGGATTTTGCCGTGTTTGTGGGAAGAGTTATGTAAAAGCTCATCGGCAAGGGTCATTATGGCCGTAACGCCCGCTTTGTCGTCTGCTCCGAGTAGGGTAGTACCATCAGTAGTGATTAGTCTATGTCCTTTGAAAAAAGCAAGTTCCGGAAAATCCTCTACTGTCATTGATAGTGAATCGTTGAGCGGAATATCCTTACCATCGTAACACTCAATGATGCGCGGATGCACGTTTGCACCGGACATATCGGGGCTGGTATCCACATGGGAGATAAATCCTATTACCGGAGCGGACTCAAATCCTTCAGAAGCGGGTATGGTTCCGGTTACGTACCCATATTTATCCATAGCCACCTCGGTAAGTCCGAGCTGTTCCATTTCGCTCTTTAAATGGCGAAGCAATATGAGTTGCTTATCCGTGGAGGGAAATGAGTTGCTGTTCTCATCGCTTTGTGTATCGTAAGCAACGTAGCGAAGGAGACGTTTTTCTAATCTTTCCATATCAGTCAGTTTACTGCTTTGAGGGTTCTTTTACACGAAGTGAAGCGAAAATGAAGTAGGCAATGATGCCGAGGTAAACCAGTAGGGTAACTACATTGGAAGCACTTGTTTCCAACCAAGCCTTTTGCATCATTTCTACTCCGGCAAATTTTAGAATGGCGCTAACAACACCCATAAGAGCTCCGCCAGCAATAAAACCGGAAGCAATTAGCGTTCCTTTGTCTTTGCGAAGTTTGTTCAGAGTTGCATCCTTGCTGCGTTTTGATACGAGGTGGCTAACCAGTCCGCCAATCAGCAGGGGTGTATTGAGTTGCAACGGAATGAACATCCCCAGTGCGAAGGGAAGAGCGGGTACCTTGATAGCGGTTAGGATAAGAGCCAAAATAGCTCCGGCTCCGTAAAGTATCCAAGGCGTTTCGCCTCCTTCCATAAGTGGCTTAATAACAGCTGCCATAGCGTTGGCTTGTGGCGCAACTAATGCGTGTTCCCCTGCAAACCCATATGCTTTATTAAGTACCAACATAACGCCGGCAACAGTGAGTGCCGATACGGTAGTGCCGAGGAACTTCCAACGCTCCTGATTCTTTGGAGTGGTTCCCAACCAGTATCCTATCTTAAGGTCGGTAATAAAACCACCTGCCATCGACAGTGCGGTGCAGACAATTCCGCCTATGACCATTGCAGCAAGCATCCCTTTTTCGCCGTTCAGCCCAATGCCTACCAAGGCAATGCTGGTGAGAATAAGTGTCATCAGCGTCATTCCCGAAACAGGATTGCTCCCTACAATAGCGATAGCGTTTGCGGCTACCGTGGTAAAGAGGAATGTAATTACGAAAATGATGAGCAGAGATATGAGTGTTTGGTAAATGTTTCCGGTCACACCAAACTGGATGAAGAGTAGCACGGCTACCAAAACCGCAACAAGTGCCAGCACGATAAAGCGCATGGAAAGATCCTGTTCGGTACGTTTGGGGACAAGTACTTTGTCATGCTTACCACCGAATTCGGTGGCGGCAAGCTTCACGGCGCGTCCAATGATTTTGGAACTCCGAAGAATGCCGATAATGCCCGCCATAGCTATACCACCAATCCCCAAGGGACGTGCATATGCGGCAAAGATCTGTTCCGCAGTCATATTGCCCAAAGTGGCAGTAATACCATCACCAACCGGCAAAGTCATGCCGGGAGCAAAGTAGCCGATAAGCGGAATAAGTACAAACCAAACGAGGAAAGAACCGGCACAGATGATAGTAGCGTAAGGCAAACCGATAATGTATCCTAACCCCAGCACCGCTGCGCCTGTATTCACTTTGAACACCATCTTGGCGCGATCGGCAAAGCTTGCGCCCCAAGTGGTCATTCGGGTAGAGAGCTCTTCGCCCCACAAACCAATGGAACCAACGATAAAATCGTATAATCCGCCGATCAGTCCGCTAATGGCAAGGACAATAGTTTGCTTTCCGGCATTTTCTCCAGTTACCAGCACTTCGGTAGTAGCAGTCGCTTCCGGGAAAGGATATTTGCCGTGCATCTCTTGAACGAAGTATTTGCGGAATGGAATCAGCAGCAAGATACCGAGGAATCCGCCTAATAGTGAGGATAGGAAGATTTGCCAAAATCCCGCTTCCAGCTGCAATATGTATAGTGCCGGTAGCGTAAAGATGGCACCTGCCACAATAACGCCGCTGGAAGCGCCGATGGACTGAATAATCACATTCTGTCC
This sequence comes from uncultured Bacteroidales bacterium, assembly GCA_902489445.1. Taxonomy (GTDB): domain Bacteria; phylum Bacteroidota; class Bacteroidia; order Bacteroidales; family Porphyromonadaceae; genus Porphyromonas. The sequence continues at coordinate 16,614 of CABTZX010000016.1, read as the reverse complement.
GAGCATATTCTTCTTTCCGCTTAGCGAGCCGATTCCCACTGCGAGAATAGCTATGGGAATGGCGGCTTCAAAAACCTGTCCTACCTTAAGACCTAAGTAGGCACAAGCGGCTGAAAAGAGTATGGCCATCAGCACGCCCATCAGCACCGAGTAGGGGGTAACTTCCTTGGGGCGAACAGAGGACGGCATTAAAGGCGTGTACTCCTCTCCTGGGTTAAGAGCGCGATATGCGTTCTCCGGAATTTTGTTCTTGGCTTCTTGTTCCATAATTACTTATGATGTTGATTCATTTCTTCCGCTTTATCCATATCGGCAAACTCCGAATTGAGACTTTTATACTCCGGAATTAGTTCTTTTAGTACGCGCACCGTATCGTCAATAGCTACATTCAGTGCGAGTTCTTCCAGCTTTTTGTAGTAGGGCTGTACCTCTTCCAGAGCATTTTCCCGTACACAGGCAATCATCACTTTATCCAATTCGGTAGGTATGGTGTTTTCTTTGTTGGCAAGCACCTCTTCATACAGTTTTTCGCCCGGGCGCAATCCGGTGAACTGAATGTCAATTTCCTTGTACGGAACAAAGCCGGCAAGACTAATCATACTTTCCGCCAAATCCACAATCTTATGCTTTTCGCCCATATCAAAGACAAATATCTGCGTTGCCGTACCATAGGCGGCAGCTTCGATAACTAAGTTGCATGCCTCTTTTATGCTCATAAAGAACCGCACGATGTCAGGATGTGTAACAGTTACCGGGCCTCCTTTGGCAATCTGCTGTCGGAAGAGCGGAAATACCGAGCCTTGTGAGCCGAGCACATTTCCAAATCGTGTGGTAATAAAGATGGTATTCCCCTTTATTTGTCCGCTTTCCTCCGCCTTTCCTAAGCTCTGAACATAAATTTCGGCAGCGCGCTTGGAGGCACCCATCACATTGCTCGGATTGACCGCCTTGTCGGTGGAAATCATCACCATCTTTTCAACTCCGTAGCGCAGTGATAGATCGGCAACACGTTTACTTCCCAACGTGTTTACCAGCACCGCTTCGCAAGGGTTTTCCTCCATTAACGGCACATGCTTATAAGCGGCTGCATGAAGCACTATTTGAGGATGAAAACGCTCAAACACCATTGTGAGCCTTTGTTCGCTGCGCACATCTCCGATAATAGGAACGAAGTTAAGTTCGGGATAAGCATTCTGTAGGGCAAGACGTATGTTGTGCAGAGGCGTTTCGGCATTATCAAACAGAATAAGCTGCCGGACGCCTAAGCCTGCCACCTGTTTGGCCAATTCGCTACCAATACTACCCGCAGCTCCGGTGATTAAAACCACTTTATCGCGAAATAGTGCCGCAGAGTTTTCATGCGAATGTTCAATCACAGGGCGCTGCAGCAAGTCCTCAATGCGTATGTCCCTCATAGTGGAGCGTGCTATGTTGCCCGCTTTTAATTCATCAATCGCGGGAATAGTGAGCGATTTGATGCCCATTTCGGCACACTTTTGGATGAGAGTGCGATAACTACTGAGCATAAAGGAGCGACCGGGGAACACAATGACTAATATGTTCAGTTTATGGCATATCCTAATTACATCGTCCTCCGTTGCTGCATGGTAGATTTTGTATCCGTCAATGCGGTATTTGCGTATATCTTTTTCGTCAGAAATATCGATAAATCCCACAAACGAATACTTGGCATTGTTCTTAATGGAGGAGAATGCATATACGCTTTCCTCGTCTATCCCGAAAATCAATATCCTCTTTCGCGTCCGTTGACTCAATTGGCTCGATTGGCTCGTCAGGTGCCGTGCAATGAGTGTTAGCACTGAACTATAGCCAATAACCAGTATAAAGAAGACAATTAAAAAGCACAATACAATAAAGGAAAGCTGTAGCGGTGACAACGTTAGGTCGCTTTTAAGGAGCACAAACCCCGAGAGAAGTCCCAGAAGCACTCCATTGGTGAGAATACTTGCTTGCAGGCGCAAGCCAACGCGCATTGTGGAGTACCGGAACACGCGCCGATATGTATTGAAGATCAAATCTGAAAACAGAGTTGTTCCGGTGACCAACAAGCCTAGAGATACATACAATCTGTTCAATTGAACTAGCGGTATATCCTTGAATTGGGAGAACAATAGTAGCGAAATGCCAAGCGCTATCCATGCCACAACCACATCAATGAGTAGAATGATTCGCCGATTCAGGAAACGGCTGTTGTACAAGCGAACTATCGCCTGTTTGGTCTTAGTAAATTGTTTCTTCATGCCATGTTTATCGTTTATGTTGTATACTTATTTACAAGTTAGTACTGCATTACAAGTCAGCGTCTTTGTAAAATGCCTACAGCCACTTCTTCTGTTTGAAGCGAGCCCTAACTTCTTGCGATTATTTCTGCAAAAAAAATATATATGCATCCCTTTATGTCCCTATTCCGAACGACTAACAACGCTCCGCAAAGATAAGTATTCTTGCAATACTATCTACTGGGAAGCGGTGCAAAGGTAACACATCCGCACACTGTCGAATGTATCAAACTGTATCAAACTGTATCGAAGTGTATCGTAACGTATCGTAACGTATCAAAGTGTATCGAAGTGTATCCTAATGGTTGGAAGTGTACAGAGGTTTGAAAGGCGTCTAAAGAACCGCATTATGGCATGCCGAGGCCATTTTGGCTTTGGGACGTTTAAAGATGCATTAATGTGCCAAATTCTGTATGGAAGTGTTGCAATGAAATTGAGCATACTGAAGTGCTGTCACCTATTATTTGGACCTAACCCGATGCGTGTTGTTGTGTGTCGCTGTGCATGTTTTGCATTGCTGCGATCACATTGTTATGTTGATGTGTATTCGGTAACTTGCTGCTTGTTAATCAAGTAGCATATATTTCTACGACTGCCATCGTATCAAGTTTGAAAGAGTTGTATGAGCCGATAAGCAAATGTATATACCTATCGAATGAAACTTATATACCTATCAGACGAAACTTATATACCTCTCGACAAATAGGTATATAGGTTTTTTCGGGGTGGGGGAGTGTCTATTCGCGCAAGGCGGCGGTGCGATGTCGGCAGAGTGTAGCAATGGGGCAATCGGTGCATCGGGGGTTGCGTGCCGTGCAGGTGTAGCGCCCGTGCAGAATGAGCAGGTGATGTGCCGTGCCAAGCCAATCCGCAGGAATATGACGTAGCAACGTACGCTCAACAGCTTCGGGCGTCTTGGCACTTTGCGGAGCCAACCCAATGCGTTTGGATACACGCATCACGTGCGTATCTACCGGCATAGCGGGTGAATCAAAATAGACAATGAGCATCACGTTTGCCGTTTTTCGCCCTACGCCCGGGAGCTTCATCAGCTCCTCACGCGTTGAGGGGATATTTCCTCCGTAATGCTCGGTCACATAGCGCGCCATTTCAACAAGGTGCTTTGCTTTGCTGTTCGGATAGGTAACGCTGCCGATATAGGGCTGTACCTCTTCGGCAGATGCCGTTGCCAATGCTCCCACGGTGGGGAACGCTTCAAAGAGGTCGGGGGTTACCATATTGACGCGCTTATCGGTACACTGTGCCGAAAGTATCACCGCAACTAATAGCTCATACGCAGAGCGATAGTGTAGCTCTGTAGTAGGATTGGGAATGGCGGCACTGAGCGCCTCTAGTACCGCGTGGGTTCGTTCCTCAATGCGCACCTTCGAATTGTGCCAGAAAGCGTATGTCGTTTTCGGAGAAGCGACGCAGATCGTTGCAGCGATACTTTAAGTTTGCCATTCGTTCAATACCCATACCGAGCGCATAGCCGCTGTATATCTCCGGATCAATGCCACAGTTCCGCAGTACATTGGGGTCTACCATTCCGCACCCCAATATTTCTACCCATCCGGTCTGTTTACAAAGCGCACATCCGGCTCCGTGGCATATGTTGCATGATATATCCATTTCGGCGGATGGCTCGGTAAAGGGGAAATAGCTCGGGCGAAGGCGAATTTGCGTATCGGGTCCGAAGAATTCACGTGCAAAGAAGAGCAATAGCTCCCTAAGATCGCGGAACGAAACGCCTTTATCTACATAAAGCGCTTCCGCTTGGTGAAAAAAACAGTGAGCTCGCGCTGAAATAGCCTCGTTGCGGTAAACGCGTCCCGGGCAAATAACGCGGATGGGTGGTTGAGATTGCTCCATTACACGAATTTGTACGCTGGAAGTGTGCGTACGGAGCAATATGTCCGGCGATTGTTGTATGAAAAAGGTATCCTGCATATCGCGAGCAGGATGATCGGGCGGAAAGTTAAGTGCCGAAAATAGGTGGTAATCGTCCTCAATCTCAGGTCCCCGCGCAATGCTAAAGCCCAATTTGGTAAAGATGGCGAGAACCTCTTCCTCCACCAAAGAGAGCGGATGCCGGTTACCCATCGGCAACGCATCTGCGGTGCGCGTTAAATCCTCGTGAGCTACCTCACGTACCTCTTCCAAGTCGTGCCTAAACTGCGTTATTCGTTCAGTGGCGAGCTGCTTAACGCGGTTTACTACGGAGCCAAGGGCACGTTTTTCTTCGGGAGCAAGTTGCTTAAATGCTTCAAAAAGTTCCGCTACGGCTCCTTTTCGGCTCAGGAAACGTATGCGTAACTCTTCTACTTCCTCCAGTGTTTTTGGCCGAAGCGCATCTAACTCTTCGGTAAGGTGATCAATTCGTTCTTGTAGGTTCACGTTGTTGTGGGGTAGAGTGTCCAATAATGTGCCGGTATCTTCCGAGGAAGACACCGGCAGCAGTCTGTTAATTGGGTTAACCGTTTACCTTAGCCATATGGGCAGTAAGGCAGAGAATCTTATTGGAATAACCCCATTCGTTATCGTACCAAGCAACCAATTTTACGAAATTGTCGTTCAGTGCAATACCGGCCTTAGCATCGAAAATACAAGTGTGTGCATCGCTTGTGAAGTCCGTTGATACAACGTCTTCTTCGCAATATTCCACAATTCCCTTCATATCACCTTCAGCAGCGCGTTTTACGGCGTTCTTGATTTCGTCGTAAGTGGCAGCTTTACCTAACAGAACGGTCAAGTCAACAACTGAAACGTCCATTGTGGGTACGCGGAACGACATACCGGTCAGTTTTCCGTTCAGCGAAGGAATTACCTTGCCTACTGCTTTGGCGGCACCGGTGGAAGAAGGAATAATATTGCCGATGGCACTGCGTCCACCGCGCCAATCCTTTAGGCTCGGTCCGTCTACCGTCTTCTGCGTAGCAGTTGCTGCGTGAACAGTAGTCATTAGCCCCATTTCGATGCCGAAATTGTCATGAATGATCTTAGCCAAAGGAGCCAAGCAGTTAGTTGTACACGAAGCGTTGGATACGAACTGTGTGCCCTTCTGGTACTTATCCAAATTTACTCCCGTAACGAACATTGGCGTATCGTCCTTGGACGGTGCGGACATAACCACGTATTTAGCGCCGGCTTCGATATGGCCTTGTGAAAGTTCTTTTGTGAGGAAGCGTCCGGTGCTTTCGATTACGTATTCTGCTCCTACAGCACCCCAATTGATAAGGCGCGGTTCCTTTTCGGCAGTTACACGGATCTTGCGTCCATTAACCACCAGCATACCGTTTTCTGTATGTACTTCTCCCTTGAAACGTCCGTGTACTGAGTCATACTTCAGCATGTATGCCATATAGTCAACATCAATCAAGTCGTTGATGGCAACTACTTGCAAATCATCGCGTTCCAATGAGGCCCTGAATACCAAGCGACCGATGCGCCCGAACCCGTTAATACCAACCTTTGTCATCTCTTTTTCTCTTTATATTGTGTGATACTTATTATGCGTTTCTCTTTCCTTGCCCTTGTGGCAAAGCTTCACTTTCTCTATTGTACGACAAAGATACTCATTTCGCATCATAATGCAATTGTATCGTATGTAGACGAAATACATCCCAAACCGAATATTCCCAACTATACTACAACCAAGTAGCGCTCGTTCTGTAGTTTTTAGAGATAGATAAGTTGTGCGTATTGTGCGGAAGCATAACAATGGTTGCTTTCGTTGATTCTTATTCAGATTTACGCTAATGCATCTTACCTGATTTATAGGTGGCGATCCATTTTGTAGGGTTAATCAAGTAATTCCCCCGAAAAAAGGATAAAACAAGAACGATTCCTTCAGAGCGTTAAAGAACAATAGTGTGGATTTGGGCTTTGGATTACATAAAGCTTTTGCGGCGCAGGAGAAAGTCCTGTCCGAGATACTTCTCCCGCACGATATCGTTAGCGGCAAGTTCCTCAGCGGTTCCTTGAAAGAGCACTTTCCCTTCAAAGAGCAGGTAAGCGCGGTCTGTAATGGAGAGCGTTTCGTTCACGTTGTGGTCAGTAATGAGAATGCCGATGTTTTGTCGTCTTAGTCGCGCTACAATGTGCTGAATATCCTGAACAGCGATAGGATCTACCCCGGCGAAGGGCTCGTCCAGCATAATAAAGCGGGGATTGATGGCAAGACAACGGGCTATTTCGACGCGTCGGCGTTCCCCACCGCTCAGGCGATTGCCTTGATTCTTGCGTACTTTCTGCAAGCCGAACTCTTCAATCAGCTGCTCCAGGCGAGCTTTTCGCTCGTCACGAGCAAGGGAGGTCATCTCCAGCACGGTCATTATATTATCTTCCACGCTCATACGGCGGAACACGCTATCCTCCTGCGCTAAGTAACCGATACCGAGGCGCGCCCGTTTGTAGACGGGAAACTCGGTGATATCCATATCGTCCAAGAAGATGCGTCCCTCGTTTGGCACCACCAAGCCGACGGTCATGTAGAAAGTTGTAGTTTTGCCGGCTCCGTTGGGTCCCAGTAATCCAACGATTTCGCCCTGCTCAAGGGTAATAGATACGTGATCCACTACCGTTCGCCGGCTGTACTTTTTTACCAAATTACGAGTGGAAAGGCTTGCCATAGTAGCAATCGGGCGTTACGCCTGATAATCAATTGCGCTACGCTCGCGCAAATAGGGAGCGATAAGCTCCTTTACGATTTTTTGATGCTTCGGATGCGTGGCGTATGCTTTCAGCGCGTTCATATCGGCAACCTCCGCCACCAAACAGAAAGTGGGTGCTTCCGCCGGATTGCAGTTAATACCCACATGAAGCGATTGAAGCGCACTTATTTCAGCAGGAAGCGCCTCCAGAGCCGTTTTAATTGCATTGAGGTGAGCCGTCTTAGCGGATTCGTCCGTAAATCCGTCCAAAGTAAAGAGTACTATATGGCGTATCATACGATGTTCGATTTAGTCAACATTTCATCGAAGTGGGAATCCTTATAGCCGAGGAAGTAGAGGATTCCGTCCAAACCTACAAAAGATAGGCTCTGACCGGCTTCCGCTTTTACCTTAGGTTTGGCGTGAAAAGCTATGCCCAAGCCGGCGGCTTGCAGCATCAATAGGTCATTTGCGCCATCACCCACGGCAACAGTTTGCATTAAATCGACCTTTTCCACCTGTGCAATTAGTTTCAGTAGTTCGGCTTTGCGGTGCGAATCCACTATCTCACCCTTGTATCGCCCCGTCAGCTTACCATCTTCGCCTACCTCAAGTTGATTGGCATAGACGTAATCAATGCCGAATTTGCGCTGCATATAAAGCCCAAAGTACATAAATCCCCCTGAAAGAATCGCTATTTTGTAGCCCATCAGCTTGAGGATTTTCATCAATCGCTCGATTCCCTCCGTCATGGGTAGATTTTCGGCAATATCTTCCATCACGTTCACGTCTAACCCCTTGAGCAAAGCGACCCGTTCGGCGAAGCTTTCCTTAAAGTCGATTTCGCCGCGCATTGCACGTTCGGTGATGGCTTTTACCTTATCGCCCACTCCGTTGCGTGCTGCCAATTCGTCAATAACTTCCGTCTGGATTAGCGTCGAATCCATATCGAAACAGATCACGCGGCGCATCCGTCGGAACATGGATTCTCTTTGGAACGAGATGTCCATATTGAGCCGAGCCGATATATCTACGAGCTTTTCCTGCAGTTTTTCCACATTGCGCGGTGTGCCTCGCATAGAGAATTCGATACTGGCATTGGGGGCACGTTGCCCTTCGTCCAAAGGAATGCGGCCGGTCAAACGGCGAATATTGTCGATGTTCAAACCTTGCTCCGCCGCTTCATCGGACAGAGCAGCAAGCATTTCGGCAGTAATCTTGCGCGCCACCACGGTAATGATGTAGCGGTTTTTGCCCTGAGCGTCCACCCACTCCATATAGTTCTCCGGTGAAATGGGGTTGAATCGGATGGAAACATCCAATTCGTAAGCGCGATATAGCAGATCCTTGAAAATATCACCGCTTTGTTTTTCGCTTGTTTCGAACAGAATCCCCAAGTTGAGGTTGTTGTGTATATCCGCCTGACCAATATCCAAAATAAAGGCGTTCCGTTTAGCCAATATTTCCATTAGCGAAGCGGTTACACCGGGGCGGTCTTCGCCCTGAATGGTGGCGAGGATTAGTTTGCGTCGGTCGCCTCCGGCTTTCGTGCGGCGGCTCCTGCTCCTGCGTGCTGTCGGAACGTTTTTGCGCGGTGTAGTTTTGTTCTCTTTCATCTTCTCGTTGTTCGTCATTTCGTCCGCTATCTTTCTCGCCACAAAGATAAGCGTTTCGTGCGAAGCAGGATAAAACCGATCCTCCCGAATCAGCCCCTACCAAGCAAACGCCCTTAACCGAAGCGCTATACCCGTCTGAATGAAGAGAGGCAAATCCGCATCTCTATTTGCTTGTAGTTGTCGCCCTATCAGAAAGAAGAGTCGCCAGGAGCGGTGCGCAGATAGATCGAACGAAACGTAGCCGCCCAAACGAGCTTCCGCCAGCGGAGTAGCCCCGATGCCACCTATTCCGATGCTCATTAGTGTACCACAGTTCATACGTTTGCCCATATCCAATCCTCCTTCTCCCACAATGTTAATTGAATAGGATGGCTTTGTTTCGTTCCGTTCCGGAAGTTTAGTGCCAATAGAGCCGCCCCAGCCGAAAGTGCCTCCTTCCCCTCCACGGGTTACCTTTAGCACAGCCACCTCGCTGCTCCATGCTTGTGATCCGCAGAATGTTCGCTCCATTCCTTGTGAGCAATCCACCACAATGGCACTCATTTCCGTTCGTTCGAAGGCGGCAAAGCACTTTTGCCCCCAAACGAGGTCTGCCAGCCAATAACCGGTATCTGCGGATAGAATTCCCGCGGCAGCTCCAGCCAATACATCGCTTCCCCAGTGGCGATTGTTCAGAATGCGTCCATAAGCCGTCAGACTCGCTGTCAGATACCCAAATGAGGCGAGTAGCGGATAGCGCTCACCGTAAGCAAGGTCCAACAATTCGGCGCCGAGGAAAGCGGTTGCCGTATGTCCGCTCGGAAACGAATTGTGCGAACTGCCCTGCGGGCGCTGCCTGCCCACCGCATACTTGGTGCCGAGTACTCCGAGCAATGCTATTCCTACAGCGAACGAATGTGCCGTACAATGATATGCACTGCCCCCTCGTGGGGTGATACCGCATGCCGGGAGCGATAGTGATAGAGCAAGCGGAGCAAATTGCACGAAGTCGTCCCAGTGCATTCTCAGATGAGGGAAGTATCTGTTCCGTATATTGCGGATATGCCAATCGGCTTGCGGAGCCGCTGTAGCGGCAAGGATGAGCAGGGGCATAGCTGCAAGCGGACGCACCTCCATCAACTTATCCGTCCGCACCGGTACTGTATCCGTCCACATCTGAACCGATATCGTATCTTTCTCCATTAGTCCTGCCGACCTTCCCATTGAGAACAGCGATGCATCCCTCCGCATCTGCATACCCGATTCATCCTCCAATGACAACAATGTATCTGCCCGAGCCATCTCTGCTGCCCTGAGAACGGAGCAGATGGATGATACGAGTATCCCGAGCAAAAAGAGCTTTATTCCGATACGCATAGCTACTGCAAAGATAACTCATTCCGATTCGCTGCATCACTCCCCACGATACCTTGCATCGCTCTCATGGATAACCTCCGATTAGTTCCGATTGATTTTGATAAATTCAGATATCCTCCCTCGAACATGTAGCCCACACCCTATCTCCCTTCGCTCTCCCAACTGCGCACTTTGCGCACAGTTCTACGGGGAAAATGGAGCGGAGGATGGGAGGGAAACGGAGCGGATGTACGGTGCGGTCGGAGAAAACTCTATAGACTTTCTGGGAAGATTCTATAGACTTTTCTCGGATACCCTATAGACTTTTTCCAGATGCCTCCGTACAACTGCTCGGACAGCCTGGGGGCAATGATTTGTTTGTATGGGAGAACCGCTCCGTTCCCATCGTACAACCGAACAGCTCCTTTGGATGGAGAGCGCAAACTCCTCGGTAGAGCGATTTGATTCCACTAAGGGAAAGCACTGCCTCCTCGGTAGAAGAAATCCAACGAATGGCATAAATAAATTGCTTCCCATCGTACAACCGTTCTGGTGTCTTGGTAGACGTGTTTTAATTCCTCTGGTGATGCGGTTCGGTTTATACCGATTGTTTGGTTCATTGGATCGGGTTTGTTGCTGTACCGGATTGTGATTCGTGCGAAAGAGTATCCGCAGAAAACGAGAATGATGGGGAGAGAAACGGGCTGTTTTTTCTCGGGAAAGGGGCGAAATGGTTATCTTTGCGCGGTCGGAGTACGGAGCAATTGGCAACCGGCTGCCGATGGAAAGAAAGGGAATATGAAGGAAATCAGAAACTTCTGCATCATTGCTCATATCGATCACGGTAAGAGCACGCTGGCGGATCGTCTGCTTGAGGCAACACATACGGTGGAAGGCAAAACATCCGAAGATCAGCTTTTGGACAGTATGGATCTGGAGCGGGAACGCGGTATCACCATAAAGAGTCACGCTGTACGGCTGCAGTATCCCTACAATGGGGTTACTTATACGCTTAACTTGGTGGATACTCCGGGACACGTGGATTTTAGTTACGAAGTGTCGCGTTCCATTGCGTCGTGCGAGGGGGCTCTGCTCTTGGTGGATGCCACGCAGGGAATTCAGGCGCAGACCATTTCGAACCTCTACTTAGCGATGGAGAACGATTTGGTCATCATCCCCGTGATCAATAAGATAGACTTGGCGGGCGCCAAACCCGAGGAGGTAGAGGACGAAATTGTGGATCTACTCGGTTGCGAGCGGAGCGAAATCCTCCGCGCCAGCGGAAAAACGGGCGAAGGAGTAGACAAAATTTTGGAAACAATAATCGAGCGCGTACCGTCACCCACCGGTGATACAGAAGCGCCACTTCAGTGCCTTGTGTTCGACTCGATGTACAACGCCTACCGCGGGGTAATTGCTTACGTCAAAGTGGTGAACGGAACGCTGCGTGAGAAGGATAAGGTTCGCTTTATGTCTACCGGCTTTGAGTACGATGCCGAGGAAATAGGTATTCTTCGTATGCAACCGGTTCCGTGTAAGGAGCTGAAAGCGGGCGATGTGGGCTATATCATTACCGGAATTAAGGAGAGCAAGGACGTAAGGGTGGGGGATACGGTGACCCATTCGGAATGCCCTGCCGAAGCACCGATTGAGGGCTTTGAGGAGGTAAAACCGATGGTGTTTGCCGGTGTATATCCCATCGATAGCAAGGATTTTGAGAATTTGCGCAGTTCGTTGGATAAGTTGCGGCTGAACGATGCTTCGCTTACGTTCTCTCCGGAAAGCTCGGCAGCGTTGGGCTTCGGCTTCCGCTGTGGCTTCTTGGGCTTGCTCCATATGGAAATTGTTCAAGAACGATTGGAACGAGAGTTCAATATGGATGTGATCACCACCGTGCCGAACGTATCCTATAGGGTATACGACCGCACGGGCGGACACAAAGAGGTGCACAATCCTTCGGGGTTGCCCGATGTAACGCGTATTGAGCGTATCGAGGAACCGTATATCAGGGCAACCATAATAACGCGCGCCGAGTACATCGGTCCGGTAATGACGCTCTGCCTTGATAAGCGCGGAGAGCTGGTCAGTCAAAACTTTATTACCGGTAACCGCGTGGAGCTGCACTTTGATATGCCCCTGGGCGAAATAGTGATTGACTTTTACGACAAATTGAAGAGCATATCGCGCGGATACGCTTCGTTTGACTATCACATCACGGACTTTAGGCCGTCCAAGTTGGTTAAGTTGGACATATTGCTCAACGGTGAACCGGTGGATGCACTCTCCACCTTAACGCACGTGGATAACAGCATTCCGTTTGGCAGACGTATGTGCGAGAAGCTGAAGGAGCTCATACCGCGTCAGCAGTTCGATATAGCGGTACAAGCCGCCATAGGCGCAAAGATTATTGCCCGCGAAACCATTAAGGCGGTACGCAAGGACGTAACGGCAAAGTGTTACGGAGGCGATATAAGCCGAAAGCGGAAACTTCTGGAAAAGCAGAAGGAGGGAAAGAAGAGAATGAAGCAAATCGGAACGGTTGAGGTGCCGCAAAAGGCGTTCCTTGCCGTGCTAAAGTTGGATTGATATGACAGACGCAACGGGACCAAAGAAGCGTAAGCGTGCTACCGTAGCGACGCCGTCAACGGCATCGGCGGTGGGCTCCTTGGAAGGTATGCTACCGCCTCAGGCTATTGAGATGGAGCGTGCCGTACTGGGAGCAATTATGCTGGAGCCGGAGGCTTATTACGAGGTATCGCAGATCATTTCCGCGCAATCGTTTTACGTAAAGGCACACGAAGTAATCTACGATGCTATCGTCACGCTGGCTGCTCATCAGAAACCGCTCGATATGCTTTCGGTTATTGAAGAGCTTCGCCGTACTGATGAGCTGGAAACAGCCGGAGGCGCGGCAGCGGTAGCAGAACTGACCCGTAACGTAGCCGGAGCTGCCAACTTGGAGTACCACGCCCATATCGTTGCCGATAAGGCAATGAGCCGAGGCTTAATTGGTTTTGCCTCCGGTGTAATGACGCGTGCCTACGAAGATGCCGAAGAGGTGGATCAGCAGGTTCAGGCTGCCGAATCGACACTTTTCGAGCTGGCGCAGTTCAAGATGCGCAAAGATATTGTTCGTATAGACGAACTGAAAGATAACTTCCAGTATCGTTTACAGGAAGCCGCCAACAAGGCGGACGGCATCAGCGGTATACCTAGCGGACTATACGAGTTGGACCGTATGACCAACGGCTGGCAGCGTGGCGAATTAATCGTTATCGGAGCGCGTCCCCGTATGGGAAAAACTGCTTTCGCCATGACTATGATCAAAACGCTTTCCATTGATCAGGACGTGCCTACGCTGTTCTTCTCGATGGAAATGACTAAGGATGCACTGATGGACCGTTTGGTCAGCAACTTTTGTGAAATCCCCTTAAGTCATATCCGTAGCGGTAAATTAGAGGATTACGAGTGGGAAACGCTGAAGGAACGCTTACCACTCTTGGAGGGCAAACCTGCCTATCTGGACGAATCTACCGGTCTTTCCATCTTTGAGCTCAGGAGCAAGTCGCGCCGCGCCGTGCGTGAAAAAGGGGTGCAAATGATCATCATCGACTACTTGCAGCTGATGAATGCCGAAGGAACCTACTTCGGTAACCGGGAACAGGAGATCGCGCTCATATCACGCTCACTCAAGTCGCTCGCCAAAGAGCTCAATTTACCCATCATTGTGCTGGCGCAGCTCAACCGTGAGGTGGATAAGCGTATGCAGGGCGATGCCGATAGCAAAAAGCCTCAGCTCTCCGACTTACGCGAATCCGGTTCCATTGAGCAGGATGCCGATGTGGTTTGCTTTATTCACCGTCCGGAGGAATACGGCATCCGTACGTTTTCAACCGATAACAGCTCTACGCAAGGCAAAGCCGAGTTTATTGTAGCAAAGCACCGTAACGGTCCCACCGGTGATATACGCCTATCCTTCTTGGGCGAATTTACCAAGTTTGTGGCTGCCGATGCCGGTGGCTTCATACAGCGCGAAAGCTCAATGGGCATCGGTAGTTTGGATCAGAACAATATGCCGCCGGAAGCGTTTATGTCCAATGAGGCAAACCCCTTCTAACCCATCGGCACCCAACTTGCCGGATGCCGACTTTGGGCTCCTTAGTGGTAAGCGTGCCGCCTACTATACGTTGGGGTGCAAGCTCAACTTCTCCGAAACCTCCACTATCGGAGGCGAATTGGAGCAGTACGGAGTTACCCCGGTACCGAAGGGCGAGCGCGCTGATATCTGTGTGATTAACACGTGTAGCGTAACGGCTCAAGCCGATAAAAAGGGGCGTAACCTAATCCGTCAGGTGGTTCGAGCCCATCCCACGGCAGTAGTGGTGGTTACCGGCTGCTATGCGCAACTGGCTGCTCCCGAGCTACTCGCTATGGAGGGTGTATCGTTGGTCGTCGGTACCGGACGAAAGAGTGAAATAGCTACTCATGTAGCCGCATACTTAACCGCGCAACGTGACGGACGGAAGCTCCCTCGGGAGGAGGCGCTCCTCGTGGGCTCCTGGGAGTTGCTCCATCGCTTTGAAGAGGGTTGTTCGCGAGACGATCGCACGCGTCACTTCCTCAAAGTACAGGACGGATGCAACTGCGCTTGCAGCTATTGCACTATACCGAAGGCTCGGGGCAGAAGCCGTAACGGCTCCATTGCCTCTATGGTAGCAGCCGCTCGCAAGGTAGTCGCCGAGGGCGGTCGCGAAATTGTGCTCACCGGCGTGAACATAGGCGACTTTGGGCGCACCACAAAGGAACATTTTGAAGATTTGGTCCTCGCTTTGGATGCCGTGGAGGGCATTGAACGGTACCGAATCAGTTCCCTTGAGCCGGAGCTGATTAGTGACGAACTGATCGATATTGTAGCCGCCTCGCGCCACTTTATGCCTCATTGGCACATCCCTTTGCAGAGCGGTAGCGATGAAGTGCTCCGCTTGATGCGTCGCAAGTATCGTCGTGCCCTTTTTGCCGATCGATTGGAGCGAATCAAACGCTTGATGCCCGATGCTTTTGTCGGTTTGGACATAATTGTGGGCATGCGTGGCGAAACGGACGCTCTGTTTGAGGAAACACGCGCTTTTCTGAGCGAAATGCCCTTCACCCGCCTCCATCTTTTTACCTATAGTGAGCGCAAGGGAACGGATGCCCTATCCATTCCCCATATCGTAACGCCCGCCAAAAAGAAGATTCGTTCCCAAATATTGCACCGGTTAAGTATGGAGCACCTCAGCGCCTTCTATAATAGTTTCAACGGTCAGTGCCGACCGGTGTTGTGGGAAAGCAGCGAGCGCGAAGGGCAAATGAGCGGATTCACCGATAATTACATCAAACTGACCGCTCCTTACGATTCCTCGCTTACCAACCGTATCACTCCGGTACGTATTGGGGCACAACTTTCTCCGGACGAGGAGCTTTGTTACGGCGAACCTTTGTCAACGATTCTTTCGTAACGTATGGTAAAGCTCGCTGTAGTGATTCTCAATTGGAACGGAAAGGAACTATTGGAGCGGTTCCTCCCGGCCCTGTGTGCATTCACGCCAAAGGAAGTTGCCGAAATTGTGGTTGCCGATAACGGATCCACGGACGGTTCCGCTGCTTTTGTCGCCTCAGCATATCCACAAATTCGTCTCCTTTCGTATCCCGACAATAAAGGCTATGCCGGAGGCTACAATCGTGCGCTAAGGGAGGTGGACGCGGAGTTCTACTGTCTCCTCAATAGTGATATTGAAGTAACGCAAGGGTGGACGGAGGCACCGGTAGCTTTTTTGGAGCAGCATCCTCTTGTGGCAGCCGTGCAACCCAAGCTGCGTAGCTATAGTCGGCGCGAACTGTTTGAATATGCCGGTGCTGCGGGCGGATTTATAGATCGGTATGGTTATCCCTATTGCCGCGGACGGCTCTTTGATTCCGTTGAAGCCGATTTAGGACAATACGATGATGCTGTGCCGATCGGATGGGCAAGCGGTGCCGCTCTCTTTATCCGGAGCAAAAGCTTTTGGGCGGTAGAGGGCTTTGACGAAACCTTCTTTGCGCATATGGAGGAGATCGATTTGGCACTCCGATTGAGACGCCGAGGCGAACAGCTCTATTATGTACCGCAAAGTGTGGTATATCACGTGGGGGGAGCTACCCTTAGCGGCGAATCGCCCCTTAAGGTGAAGCTCAATTACCGCAACAACTTGCTGATGCTCTATAAGAACCTGCCCCGAAGCAAGTCGCGCACCATCCTTTTTGCCCGTGCTTTCCTCGATACGCTTTCCAAGTGGGTCTATCGCTTGAAGGGCGAAAAGGCGGCGGCACGAGCGGTTATCGAAGCACGCAAAGAGTACCGGGCGATGCGCCACGCATACACGCCGCCTAAGAACGTCGCATCATTACCGCTTCTTCCGGGGAAAGGCTCCGTGGTGTGGGCATACTTTGCCCGCAAAAGGCACCGCTTTACCGATTTACCCCCAAAGATGCAGGGGCAATAGAGCAAATCCCCGCGCCTTCTTGCGTCCTCGGGACGCACTAATACAATAAGTCAAAGAACACCGTCCCTCGTGGGAGGCATCGGCACTACTGGTGCATTCCGCCTATTCCCCTGAGGAACGATGCAAAGGTACAACGCAGCGTACCCCCTAAGTGTATCGAAACGTATTAAAGTGTATCGAAGTGTATCGT
>CABTZX010000015.1 GCA_902489445.1 uncultured Bacteroidales bacterium | reverse complement strand
TATAGAGTTTTCCGAAAAAGTCTATAGAGTATTTTCCGAAAGTCTATAGAGTTTTCTCGAACCGCACCATACAAACGCTCTGATCCCTCCCATCTTCCGCCACAGCATCACCCACCTCCGCTCCGTAAGCTCTCATCCCTCTCTCCGAACTTTCCATCCTCCATTCTTTTTTTCGCTAATATTGCACCGCAAGCACCTGCTCCGCGCTTTTTTGTCTCCAATTCTTTGCTCTATTTGTTCCGATCCATGGTTCGGTTCGTTGCGAGGGGGAGGCGGGTTTGTTCGGATATAGCTCTATTTCATCCGATATCAAGTTGTGATACGTTTCGTGCTGTTGGTGGCACGTTCCTTTGTCTGGAGATGGTATTGTATAGAATATAAAGGGGTATATTTGGAACCTAAAAACAGCAACCGCCACAACTCTTTTAGTGAACTAGCGTGATAAAAAGCGGAAGTTATGGTGCTTGGATGAAAAAAAATATCTACCTTTGCACTGCTCAAAGGGTATAGCAAGCGGTTATTCCCGAGCAAACTGTTCCGTTGTGGCAACATTAGAAGGTAGAAAACCACCCGAAGTTGACACAAGAACACGCAGTAGGGGTCGACTTGGCTTTGACAGCGTGACGAAGGGGCAGGTAAGCATGTCGTGCGCAGGTACTGCCGGCACGTTAATCCCGGTGTATCATAAAGTATTTAGTTGGCGAAGAAAATTACGCTCTCGCTGCCTAACCGAAGTACAGTAAGTTAAGGCTTCATCCGCTTACGATAGAAGTGGACGAGACGTCACCCGAAACTCTTATTCCGAAGTGATTCGAACTCGGTGACGCACCAATATCGGAATCTTCCGCGCAAGAGGCTCCCGTAGCGCCGGATAGTATTACTGGAGATAAGCTGTTGCCCACATAGAGGCTTTAACTATGGGCACGGCCGACAAAGCAAAGTGAAGATAAGCATGTAGAAAGCTTGTTCATTCCATGTTTGGACGAGGGTTCAATTCCCTCCGGCTCCACCCCTTGAATTATTTTGTCTCGTGGTGTAATGGTAGCACAACAGATTCTGGTCCTGTTTGTCAAGGTTCGAATCCTTGCGAGACAACAAAGCACCGAAAATATCCCTTTCTAAGTGGTTCGGTTTCTTAAGTTGTTTTTCAATAGATCACATTTATTTCGCTAAAAGACAAAGAGTTAGCTTCTTTGTTCGCCGGATTAGGCATTTTCATTGATGCCCTCTTATCCCATTCGGGAAACAGGTTGTTGCCTTTTGGTCTCTACGCTTTTCCTCTGAAAAATATCCCCGTAATAATGAATTCGCCTATTGTAACGCTATACAACGAAAGCGATCATTGAGGAATCATCCATAATTCGTGATGAATATCAAGGAGTAATAAAGGGAAGGGAACAGGAGCCATTTGCACCCATATTATGAATACTATGTTACCGATGAGGCTGAATGTAGCTAACTTATCCGTACATTCCCAATGGAGATACCCAATAATTCGGTAATTGCTCCGGATCTATAAGAAAGGATCCACACAGAGCCGATTATACGAACTCGTTCTCAAAATAAGAAAAGCCCCTATACACAATAGGAGCTTTTATACATTTACGCACAACAAGTAGTGACCGACGTGGGATTCAAACCCGCAACCTTCTGATCCGTAGTCAGATGCTCTATTCAGTTGAGCTAGTCGGCCATTGCGTTTGCAAAGGTAACAAGAAATTACGACTATGCAAACCGTTTCCAATAACTTGAGCCGAAGGCCGGACTCGAACCGGCGACCTACTCATTACGAATGAGTTGCTCTACCAACTGAGCTATTTCGGCAATTCCACTACCCTATCGTGCTCCGCTGAACGCGACAAATTTCACGAGTAGCGACTGCAAAGGTAGCAAATAAAAAGAGAATACAAACCATCACACCACTCCGCAAGGTAGATACATCGTTTTCACTAGGAATATACGCAACAATATAAGCTTGCAGCATACTCTGGTTGTATCTTATTCCCCACAAAAAAAGAAGCTCCCTAATGAAAGGAAGCTTCTATTTCATCTCAGTGTGCTTGTATTCCTTATTTAACCGGATTACTTCTGCACAATAGCTTCTGATGGGCAAGCAGCTGCACAAGCACCGCAATCAATGCAGCTATCTGCATCTATTACATAGATGTCGCCTTCGCTAATTGCGCTTACAGGGCATTCGTCCTTGCAGGTACCGCAAGCGATACATTTGTCTGTGATAAAATGAGCCATAATCTTGTTCTGTCTAATACTTTCGTTCGTTTCTTTTTATCATTCTGCATACCCTTTTCCGAAGTACGCACTGCAAAGGTAATAACTAATTCCGAATAATACCTACTTATAGGTATTTTTTCTGGTAGAAATATCGTAAAACAATAGATTTACTACCTACTTTGTATGGTTATGTTACCCAACCACAATACGTTACGATACACTTCGATACACTTTAATACGTTACGATACGTTACGATACACTTCGATACACTTTAATACGTTTCGATACATTTGGGCCAATGATGATGTAGTACCTTTGCACCACTTCCTCATAATTGATATATGATGAGAACTATTTTGCAGGCTTATGAGTGAATTCAATGGGGATTTTTGTTCACTGGATTCAACATATTGACACATGAAAACAATAATGTTGCAAAGAAGAGTTTACAATATCGGATTATTTACTACCTTTGCCTTGGAAAAAGGAAACGTATGATTGAGACGCTTTACAGAACCCACGATTACTTGTTGCGGAACAAGCCGAAAACCTTGTTGCGAGGGCTATTCCACGAATTGGACGAAACGCAGCAACTAATTGGCATAGAGGGGAGTAGAGGCATCGGAAAGACCATATTTCTTTTGGACTGGGCAAAGCAACACTACGGGGTTGCAAACCGTGCATGCCTATACGTCAATCTGAATCAGTTCCTCTTTACCACAACAAGCCTCACGGAGTTTGCTTCGGATTTTGTATCCCGAGGGGGCAAAACGCTTCTTTTGGATCAAATATTCAAATACCCGGGCTGGCAGGGCGAGCTGAAGGAGTGCAGCCGGAAGTTCCCGGAACTACAGATTATCTATACCACTTCGGTGAGTGATCCCTCCAATAGCGAGCCGATCAAAGGCAGTGCAAACTACTTCCTGCCGGGGCTTTCGCTACGAGAGTTCTTAATGCTGGAGAGCGGCATTGAGTTACCGACCATAAGTTGGGCGGATCTGCCTACCAAGCATGTAGAATTTGCTCACTATATTATGGAGCAGGTTAATCCGCTCACGCGAATTTCGGATTATCTGCACCACGGCTATTACCCATTCTACCGAGAAGAGCGGAATTATTCGGAAAACCTTTTGAAGAACGTCAATATGACGCTTGAGGTTGACTTAATGTATATCCGCAACATAGACCAGAGGATGCTGCCCAAACTGCGCAAACTGCTCTATTTGGTTGCGCTGAATGCGTCTGCACCGCTCAACGTTTCGCGCCTATCAAAGGAGTTGGAATTAAGCCGAACCACGGTAGTTAATTACCTTCTTGCTATGGCGGATGCGCATCTGATCCGTTTGGTACCGCGCCGAAGCTCAATAGGGAAAAGCTCTCCGAAGACGCCGTCGATGGTTTATATGGAGAATTCGAACCTATACCGTTTGATGCATCCGTCCATGTCCGACGAAAACATTGTACATCGCACGTTCTTTCAGTGCAACGTAGGGTTGCAACACCACATTGAACATCCACAGCACGCAGCGGAAACCTTTATCGTGGACGATGAATTTTGCTTTGGGATGGATCGCATGCCACGAGTAAAGGACGCATGCCGGCAGTTTCGTATAGAAGCAAACAGTACCATCGGAAAGGGCGAAAGCCTGCCGCTATGGCTGTTCGGCTTTCTGTACTGAAGTCGGTCACTATGAAAAGCAATTATAAGGAAACAATAGAATAAGAGAAACACATCATTTATGGCAAAAACCACAAAAAAGATGACTTGCGACGGGAACACCGCCGCTGCGCACATCGCTTATATGTTTAGTGAAGTGGCAGCCATTTATCCCATCACGCCATCCTCCACGATGGCAGAACTGGTGGATGAATGGGCGTCACAGAAGAGGAAGAATATCTTCGGAGAGGTAGTTCACGTTGAGGAAATGCAGAGCGAAGCGGGAGCCGCTGCCGCTATGCACGGATCGCTTCAGGCAGGCGCGCTAACCACCACGTTTACAGCCTCTCAGGGCTTATTGCTGATGATACCGAATATGTACAAGATGTCAGGAGAACTTCTTCCCGGCGTATTCCACGTATCGGCACGCGCACTTGCCGCTCAGGCTCTATCCATATTTGGCGACCATCAGGACGTAATGGCAGCACGCTCCACCGGCTTTGCCCAATTGGTAACCGGTTCCGTACAGGAAGTGATGGATTTGGCTGCCGTAGCGCATTTGGCAGCTCTGAAATGCCGTGTACCCTTCATCCACTTCTTCGATGGGTTCCGCACTTCACACGAAATTCAAAAGATTGATGCTCTTACGGACGACGATTTGCGCCCGCTTATTGATAGAGATGCGCTGGAAGCTTTCCGCAAACGGGCTCTATCGCCTAATCATCCGGTAACACGCGGAACGGCTCAGAATGGGGATATATACTTCCAAGCAAGGGAAGCCGCCAACAAGTTCTACGAAGCAATCCCTGAGGTGGTTCAGGAAACGATGGATCAACTCGCCAAGATAACCGGACGTAGCTATAAGCTATTCGATTATTACGGAGCGGAAGATGCCGAAAATATCATCATTGCCATGGGCAGTGTAACGGAAACCACCCGTCAGGTTATTGATCACCTTGCCGCTGAAGGGCGTAAGGTAGGACTGCTTGCCATACATCTATACCGTCCGTTCAGTATCAAGCACTTTATGGAAGCGCTACCCAAGTCGGTTAAGCGCATTGCCGTTTTAGATCGTTCTAAGGAACACGGAGCCGAAGGCGAACCTCTCTATATGGACGTAAAGGGAGCTTTCTATGGTAGTAAGAACACGCCTCTCATTGTGGGCGGTAGGTACGGACTTTCGTCCAAAGACGTAACACCGGCACAAATCCTTTCCGTATACGACAACCTCGACCTACCGATGCCGAAAGATCACTTTACCATCGGCATCGTAGACGATGTAACCTTCACCTCGCTACCCGTAAAGGATGAGTTGCTCATTAACGAAGGTGCCTTTGAAGCTAAATTCTTTGGTTTGGGAGCCGATGGTACGGTTGGCGCAAACAAAAACTCGGTAAAGATTATCGGTGACAATACGGATAAGTATTGCCAAGCCTACTTTGCTTACGACTCCAAGAAATCCGGCGGATTTACCGCTTCACACCTACGTTTTGGGGATAGACCCATTCGCTCAACCTATCTGGTGGTTACACCCGATTTTGTAGCTTGCCACGTACCGGCATACTTACGTATGTACGACGTAATGAAAGGGCTGAAGAAAGGCGGCTCGTTCCTATTGAACGCCATCTGGGATAAGGACGAAATTGAGCAGCACCTCCCCAATAAGATTAAGCGTTATTTAGCGCAAAACAACATTAAGTTCTATGCCATTAACGCTACCGCCATCGCGCAGGAAATAGGGCTCGGCAACCGAACCAACACCATCCTTCAATCCGCTTTCTTCAAGATCGCCAACGTGATCCCTTACGCCCAAGCCGTTGATGAAATGAAGAAGTTCATTGTTAAGAGCTACGGACGCAAAGGTGAAGCCGTTGTAAACATGAACTATCAGGCAGTTGATCGCGGTTCGGAAGTAGTTGAAATCCCCGTAAAAGCGGAATGGGCTTCGCTGCCTGATGATGAAGCGGTTAAGCATCCGTACGATTCCGATTTTGTACATAACGTAGTTCGCGTAATTAACGCCCAGCAAGGCGACTCGCTGCCCGTATCCACGTTCGTGGGCCGTGAGGACGGAACTTGGGAAAACGGTACTGCCGATAGCGAAAAGCGCGGAGTTGCCGCCTTTGTTCCGCGTTGGATTAGCGAAAACTGTATCCAGTGTAACCAGTGTGCCTACGTATGCCCTCACGCCACGATTCGTCCCTTCCTCCTTGATGAAGCCGAACGCAACGCTACGGGGCTAACTACCCTCAATGCCATCGGCAAGGGCCTAAAGGAAGCCGACCTTGGGTTCCGCATACAGGTAAATGTATTGGACTGCTTAGGATGCGGCAATTGCGCCAGCGTTTGTCCCGGAAACAAGAACGGAAAAGCACTGGAAATGGTCGCTTTGGACGATGAAGAACGCAAAGAACAGCGCAATTGGGATCTTGCCCGCCACGAAGTGACCAATAAGGCTCATTTAGTGGATGTTACTTCTAACGTAAAGAACTCGCAGTTTGCTCAGCCGTTGTTTGAATACTCAGGTGCTTGTGCCGGTTGTGGCGAAACGCCTTACGTAAAATTGCTCACCCAATTGTTCGGTTCGCGCCAATTGGTCGCCAATGCCACCGGTTGTTCCTCCATCTACTCGGCAAGTGCGCCCTCAACGCCTTATACCACCAACCCGTGTGGTCAGGGGCCTGCATGGGCTAACTCGCTCTTTGAAGATAACGCCGAATTCGGTTTAGGTATGGTTCTGGCACAAGACGCACGCCGCAACCAGCTGAAAAGTGAAGTTGAACGCGTAGTTGAAGCGAAAGAGGCCGACGAAAAGCTTCTGCCCCTCTTGAGCGAATGGCTCGAAAACTTCGATAATTCAGCGGAAACGCGACGGCTCAGCGACGCCATTCTGCCGCTTCTGAATACCGATAAGCATCAGAACGAGACATTTAACCTACTGAAGGACAACTTCCTCAAACCGAGCCAATGGATTATTGGTGGTGACGGTTGGGCGTACGATATCGGCTTCGGTGGGCTTGACCACGTGCTTGCTTCCGGCAAAAACGTAAACGTATTGGTATTGGATACTGAAGTGTACTCCAACACGGGCGGCCAATCCTCCAAGAGCACTCCTTTGGGCGCTATTGCCAAGTTTGCCTCTTCCGGTAAACGTGTACACAAAAAGGACCTCGGGCTGATCGCTACCACCTACGGATACGTATTTGTGGCACAGATCGCTATGGGAGCCAACCATGCGCACACGCTCAAAATGATTCGCGAAGCGGAAGCCTATCCCGGCCCCTCGCTCGTTATTGCTTATTCGCCCTGTATCTCGCACGGACTTAAGGGCGGTATGGGTAAGAGCCAGGCCGAAGAAGCCCGCGCTGTAGAATGCGGTTATTGGCACTTGTGGCACTACGATCCCCGTCTGGAGGATGAAGGTAAACGCCCATTCGTTCTCGATAGTAAAGAACCGGATTGGAGTAAATTCAAAGACTTCCTGAAGGGCGAAGTGCGCTTCTCCTCTTTGTACAAGATGTTCCCCACGGAAGCTGACGAATTGGCGGATGCATCGCTCCGTGCCGCTATGCAGCGCTACTCAGGCTACGTACTCCGTAGCAATATGGATCCGGTTACACTACCCGGAATGCCTGAAAAAGCTGAATAACAAACGTAGCTAAGCGGCACTAAGCCGCGGACGCACACTCTTCATTATTAGGGACAGATCGGATTAACCTCCAATCTGTCCCTTTTCTTTTCTTCCTCGATTCAGTAAGCCACTCCCCTACTTCTGCAGTAAAGCATTACCAATTTTGTTTGTATCTTTGGCGTATCTGAAAACGAATACATTATGAATAAGATAGACCCGTCTGTACTAAAGCAACTAAAAGCTATTGCGATACACAATGGTTGGGATGAAATTTACGAAGATAAAGCTCTGTTTTACGGCAAACCAGTCTTTCAGTTGCGAAGCTCCGCTATACCTTGGGGAGCTAAAGTTGGGTATCCTCACTTGTATTCCGTTGATGATGGATTGAAAGTCTTTGCACTGAGTCTTGATGAAATAAGAGCCGTTTCACAGCTTAGAGAAGGAGTCGGTAATCTTATTGAACATTTGGGGGCTCACTAGGAGACTATCAACTCCAAGTAATTCAATCTTTCACTTTGAGCCATATTGCCCCAGATTTCCTTACCTATCGTTGGCATTTCTTTGCCACATGCGTGAACTTTGGACACCAAAAGCCCCCACGAGCGTATCACGCTGTGAGGGCTTGCAACCTGTCAAAATAAAGCAATCACTTGCTTCATTCTATGCACCTAATGGCTTGACGATCTCCACTCTCAGTCCGAGGGCTGAGATGATGCGGTAAAAAAGCCCTACACTCGGCTCCACAGAGCCGGTTTCTATTTTAGAAATATACGACTTTGAGGTGCCGACACGCGCTGCAAGCTCAGCCTGCGTTAGTCCTACCTCTTTTCTAGCCTCAAGGAGTATCTGAGATGCGTAGAATGCTCGTGCCTCCTCCTCGAAGGCATTGCGACTTTCCGTGCCCTCAGCCCCATATCGGCTGTCAAGTATAACGTCATAGTCCTCGATCTTGTGATTGTTTGTCTGCATAATACATCTCTTTAATCTTTAGTGCCTTATAAATCTCCCTGCGAGGTGTCTTCTGAGTTTTCTTCTGAAACCCATTGAGCAGTATCACGATGTCTCCCTCGTCAAAGATAAAGAACAGTCGATAGATATTTCCCCTGACGCTAATCCTAAGCTCGAAAAGCCCATCACTTATCATCTTGACAAATCTACTTTACAGTCGCTCCTCGCTCTTGAGGAGCTGTAGCACGTAATCTATCTTACGTAGTACCTCCTTGTCTAAGGTTTTTGCAAAAGCTTGGAAATAGCCCCCATAGGTCTTTATCCGTCTGTTCATACAGCAAAGGTATACAAAGTTTCCATATATAGCTACTCTATTTGAGAGCTCTGTTGTCGTGTCCGATTTCTGACACCGCTCTGATCGCTATCATTGCGTGTCTTATGCTACGACTCCACCCCTTATTGTGCTGTGTCGGCGAAGGTATCAGTTGCGAGTGCCACCGGACGTACGTAAAAGATATATACCTTTGAGCAAATAGGTATATACGTATTGACGGAAAGGTATATAGGTTTCCCGCAATAGGTATATAGGTACTGGGAGATACTTATATACGTACGTCCACACAAAAGAGAGGCTGTAATGAGGGGTAGGGATTAGCTTCAGAAGAGATTACGTTGATCCGGGAATATATATTCCGACACATATCTAAGGATGGGTTATTGTGTGATTAGTTTGTATCTTTGCGGTGTGACTCCTTCGGGAGGAGCCGTTGGCTGGGCAACGTTAGAAAACTCTTAGGTGTGATTTCCTAAAGTAATTGGAGGAGCGTATACGCTCGCAGACGATGGTCACACGCCCTGCAAGCGGGGTATTAAAAACACTTGTTATAGGGAGTGGGTTGTCTCCGCTCCCTATTATTTATAGTTTCTTCTAACCATCTCTTTGAATGCAAAATCTCGACTTACTTCATACCATTGTCCTTGGTAGTTTCGTAGTATGAATTTTGTATTCTTGCACTATCCGTATTGGATCTCTTTTATAAGGTCTAATAGCTTAACTTGCCCTTGAACGTCCAAACACTGGAGTAGGCAATTCGCCAGACGACCAATTTTGCTCTATCTTGTTGGGTAGTCAACTCAACAAAATAGACTTTCATCGACTCCTGTTTTGTTTTTCGTTGAATTTAGATTCGAACCCAACTGCTTCGGAAGTACAACTAAGAATACAAAACAACATTCCTCAACACGTGGGTTCATAACCATTCTATACACATATGAATTATAACCGAAACGTCACTTAGATGAATTATTAATCACTGTATTTTTAATGAAAGCGTCCCCTTACCGAGTCAATCTGTCGGAAGGGGACGCTTGTTATCTATCAAGTTGATAAAACAGGCAATAGAAAACCCGACGGAAACGGTATCTGACAGTCTCCGGCGGGCAAGAAAGGGCATTTGTACTACATCAAGAGCGCATCGCAGCACGATACGCTCCCGGTCGTGCCCAAAATGAAAGAATAACTATTCTGCTTTTTGCTCTTCGGCTTCAGGAGCAGTTGCTTCCACAACCTTTTCCGTTTGTTCCGGAGCTGCTTCAGCCTGCTTCTTGGAGGCAGTACCGCGTGAACGACGCGTACGACGCGTAGCTTTCTTTTCGGTCTTTTTGCCTTCCTTGAGCATATTTTCGTTGAAGTCAACCAACTCGATAATGCACATTTCAGCATTATCGCCCAAACGATAGCCGGTGCGCAGAATACGCGTGTATCCACCGGGTCGTTCGGCCACCTTTTCGCTTACCGTTCCGTACAATTCCTTAACGGCTTCCTTGTTGCCGAGGTAGGAAAATACGATACGGCGAGAGTGCGTGGTATCCTCTTTGGAGCGCGTAATGATGGGTTCTACATACACGCGTAAAGCCTTTGCCTTAGCGAGTGTTGTGGAGATACGCTTGTGCATTATGAGCGATGCAGCCATATTGCTGAGCATCGCATCGCGATGTGCCTTATTGCACCCCAGATGATTGAATTTTTTATTATGTCGCATAAGTAGATTTAGTCGTTGTCTAAGTTATACTTGTCGAGATCCATACCAAATTCCAATCCAATGGAATCAAGATATTCGGTAAGTTCCTCAAGCGTCTTTTTTCCGAAGTTGCGGAATTTGAGCAGTTCGCTCTGTTCATGGCTCACGAGGTCAGCGAGTGTGTGCACATTGCTACCGATCAAGCAATTACGTGCTCTTACGGTAAAGTCGCAATCTTTAATATCACTCTTCAGGAGCTGACGTACGCGAATCGTTTCGGGATCCATATCGCCGGTAGCGCTTTCCGTTTCCATCTGACGAACCACGAGACAATCATCGCCAGCAAACAGACGGAAATGCTCAATGAGTATAGCCGCAGCCTGCTGCATAGCGTCCTTTGGATTGATTGTTCCATCGGTTTCCACCTCTAAGATCAACTTTTCATAGTCAGTCTTCTGTTCTACACGGAAGTTTTCCGTACGGAACATCACCTTACGAATCGGTGTATAAATCGAATCGATAGGTATGGTGTTGATGGCATCTTCAGGCGTTTTATTGTCTTCGGCAGGATGATAGCCACGTCCCTTATTGATTACCAAATCAATGTTGAAAGCGGCATTCTTGCCCAAATGACAGATTTCCAACTCCGGATTGATCACTTCAAAGGAGGTCAGCTTGTCGTTAAGGTCACCGGCCTTGAATACATCACGACCGGAAACGGAAAGCGACACGCTCTCGGTAACGACATTTTCAGCCGTAGGAGCAAGCCTTACCTGCTTGAGATTGAGGATAATATTGGTTACATCCTCCAACACACCCGGAATGGTGGCAAACTCGTGATCCACTCCTTCAATACGAATCGAAGCGAGCGCGTAACCCTCAATGGAAGAGAGCAAAATACGGCGTAGGGCATTGCCAATTGTAATGCCGTATCCCGGCTCCAAGGGACTCAACTCAAAGCGCGCCGTACGCTTGTCGACCCCCTCCAACATGATTAGTTTATCGGGTTTCTGGAATGCTAAAATCGCCATTGTTACTGCTCCTAAAGGATTACTTCGAATACAATTCTACGATCAATTGTTCCTTGATATTTTCAGGAATATCTTCGCGCTGCGGTATGTTGAGAAGTTTACCGCTCATGGACGAATTGTCCCATGCAAGCCAGGAGTATTTGGCATGATTGAATCCTGCCAATGAACTCTGTATTACCTCCATGCTCTTATCCTTCGGACGAACAGAGATAATCTGACCGGGCTGAACGTGGTAAGACGGTATATTTACAATCTTGCCATCTACTTCAATGTGACGGTGGCTCACCAGCTGACGAGCGGCAGCACGGGTACGAGCCAAGCCGAGCCGATAGACGATATTGTCCAATCGACTTTCAAGGAGTTGAAGAAGTACTTCACCGGTAACCCCCTTGGAGCGCTGTGCACTCTTAAAGAGATTACGGAACTGACGTTCCAAAACTCCGTATGTATATTTAGCCTTTTGCTTTTCGCCCAACTGAAGGCTATATTCGCTCTGTTTGCGACGGCGTCCGTTGCCGTGCTCGCCGGGGGCATAGTTCTTCTTGCTCAGTACCTTATCCGGACCGAAAAGAGGCTCACCAAACCGACGGGATATCTTTGATTTTGGACCTGTATATCTTGCCATTTTTCTTTATGTCTATTTTCTGTAGTATGTTCGCTGTTCTATATAAGTACGTTTACTTTACTGACTATCTTCCACTCATTTTATCCGAGAAACCCTTTGCTTTTCGGGCAGCCGCAGATCTAATCATTAAGAGAGGGAAAAAGCGATTAGATCAACCCAAAGAGGAGGAAAAATCCCGATATTCTTAGTCCGCTAAACTCGCACTTTTTATTATATACTGAGCGCCTATACTACAAGGAATACTCTATACTTACACAGATTGCTTGATGTAGATAATCAAACTTTACGTCTTTTGGGAGGACGGCATCCGTTATGAGGCAGCGGAGTAACATCCACAATCTCGGTGATTTGCAATCCGCTTGCATCCAAAGTACGGATGGCAGATTCGCGTCCGTTACCCGGTCCTTTTACAAAAACCTTTACTTTGCGCATTCCCAAATCATATGCAGCCTTGGCACAATCCTGAACGGCCATCTGCGCTGCATAGGGAGTATTCTTTTTGGAACTTCTAAAGCCCATTTTGCCGGCACTTGACCAACTGATCACTTGACCATCAGTGTTAGTAAGGGCAACGATGATGTTATTAAAAGAAGAGTGAATATGAGCCTCTCCCTGTGCATCGACGCGCACAACACGCTTCTTTGCTGTAGCTTTCTTTGCCATAAATCCTATTACTTAGTAGCTTTTTTCTTGTTAGCAACCGTTTTCTTCTTACCCTTACGCGTACGAGCGTTGTTTTTCGTACTCTGACCACGAACGGGCAAGCCGGCACGATGGCGAATACCACGATAGCAGCCAATATCCATCAAACGCTTGATATTAAGCTGTGTTTCGCTGCGCAAATCGCCTTCTACTCTATATTCGGCACTAATGATCTCGCGGATCTTAGAGGCTTCATCATCGGTCCAGTCCATAACCTTGGTCATCGGGTCTACACCCGCCTTCGACAAGATATATGCGGCACTGCTGCGGCCTATTCCGTAAATATAGGTCAAGGCAATTTCTCCTCTCTTGTTTTGGGGCAAATCAACGCCCACAATTCTTATAGCCATATACTCTATACTTAGTTTTTGTTTTTACTTATAAGCTTCATCCCTGACGCTGCTTAAACTTGGGATTTTTCTTGTTGATGATGTACAAACGTCCTTTGCGTCGTACCAATTGGCAATCGGCTGAACGCTTCTTAACCGATGTTCTTACTTTCATATTCGCTCGTTTTCGTTATTTCGCTATTGTCCACTCTTATATCGATAAGTTATACGTCCTTTAGTTAGGTCGTACGGACTCATCTCAACTTTCACTTTATCTCCGGGCAAAATACGTATATAGTGCAAACGCATTTTACCGGATATATGAGCCGTAATTACATGACCATTCTGCAACTCCACTTTGAACATTGCGTTCGAAAGAGCCTCCAAAATGGTTCCATCCTGCTCAATAGCTGATTGTTTTGCCATTAAAACTTTCTATCTTTCAGTACTTCCTTAATGTAGTCAAACGAGGATAAGATACGCGTTTCGCCATTAACAAAACCGATACAGTGCTCAAAGTGCGCTGCAGGCTTACCGTCCTTAGTGCGAACCGTCCACCCATCCTGATTATCGAAGACAACATTTTTGCTACCCATATTAACCATAGGTTCAATACAGATACACATTCCGTTGCGGAGCATTGCTCCCACCCCTTTACGGCCGTAATTAGGCACACCGGGATCTTCGTGCATATCGCGACCTATTCCGTGTCCTTCAAGCTCACGAACGATTGAGTAGCCTCTACGCTCGCAATACTCCTGGACGGCGTGCGATACATGACCGACCCTGTTTCCAATCACTGCTGCCTCTATTCCCGCATAGAGAGAATTGAGAGTGGTTTCAAGCAAATCATACTTCTCGGGAGATATATCACCTACTGCAAATGTATAGGCTGAATCACCCGTAAAACCATTTAGCTTGGTACCACAATCCACGGACACAATATCCCCTTCTTGAAGGAACTTATCAGCTCTGGGGATGCCGTGTACAATCTCTTCGTTAACGGAGATGCACAATGAATTAGGAAAACCACTGTAACCCAAGAAGGCAGGGTATGCACCATTATCCATAATGAAATCGTGCGCTATCTTATCCAACGACAAGGTAGAAACCCCCGGAGCTATGTGCTTAGCAACCTCAGCCAGTGTTTTTCCCACCAGCTGATTAGCTTCGTACATCAGCTTCATTTCTTCTTCTGTTTTCAGTGTTATCATTGTCGGATCGTTTTTCCTACACTTTTACTCAATTAATAGGCACTCATAGAGCCTGTTCTGCCCTTTATGCGCCCACTCTTCAGCAAACCATCGTAGTGACGCATCAATAGATGACTTTCGATTTGTTGAAGCGTATCCAAAACTACGCCCACCAAGATGAGCAACGAAGTACCTCCAAAGAATTGCGCAAATGCACCACTGATACCCAAAATCTGGGCAAAAGCAGGCATCACGGCAACTGCAGCCAAGAAGATTGCTCCCGGCAAAGTGATGCGGTCCATAATGGTATCAATATAGTCACGCGTGGGTTTACCCGGCTTAATACCGGGGATGAAGCCGTTATTACGCTTCAAATCTTCAGCCATTTGCGTGGGATTGATAGTTATGGCTGTATAGAAGTAGGTGAACAGAAGGATCAATATTGCAAAGATGATGTTATACCACCACCCCGTTGTATTGGTCAGAGCTGCTATCACCCCTCCTTGTTGCCCGGGATTAAACATCCCCATAACCGAAACAGGGATAAACATAATCGCCTGAGCAAAAATAATAGGCATCACATTTGCGGCATTCACCTTAAGAGGTATATACTGCCTTGCACCACCAAACTGCTTATTACCGATTACACGCTTTGCATATTGTACCGGTACACGTCTTGTTCCTTGAACGAGCAGAATAGCACCGGCTGATACAAAGAGCAGGAATACGATTTCTGCAAGGAAAGCAACCAAGCCACCGGCAGAACTGGATACCCGCAAAGTAAATTCGGCTACTAAAGCGTGCGGTAAGCGCGCGATAATACCAATCAAGATAATGAAGGAGATACCATTCCCGATACCTTTATCCGTAATACGTTCGCCTAACCAAAGTACAAACATACTACCGGCGGCCAAGATAATGGTTGCGTACAACCTAAACCAAAATCCACCGGGGAATGCCCCTCCAACTGATCTTAGTTGTGTAGAGAGGTTCATAAGGTACGCAGGTGCCTGAAGAAGCAATATTATGACGGTCAGGTAGCGAGTCCATTGATTGATCTTACGTCTGCCGCTTTCTCCTTCACGCTGTAATTTCTGCATCGAAGGAATTATTATTGCCGCTAACTGCATTACAATGGATGCAGAAATGTACGGCATAATTCCCAACGCAAAAATAGAAGCATTGGCAAATGCACCCCCGGAGAACATATCCAACAAAGCAAGCAAACCTTCGCTAGCTTGGCTTTGCAGACTTGTCAAGTCGTGGGGATTAATTCCGGGAATAACCACAAAAGAGCCTAAACGGTAGATCACCACATAGGCTATGGTAATGAGGAGCTTGCTCCGAAGATCCTCAATCTTCCATATATTCTTTACTGTCTCTACGAACCTCATAAGCTCTACACTCTCTTACGCCGTAACGACAGACCCACCTGCCGCTTCGATTACTTCCTTAGCTTTCTTGGAAAAAGCATCAGCCTCTACCTTAAGCGGACGCTTAACTTCGCCCATAGACAAAATCTTTATTTTATCGTTTTTGGATGCCAATCCGGCTTCCACGATAGTAGATTTGGTTATGGTATCGGTATTATTCGCTTCGGCAATTGCTTCCAAAGAAGAAAGGTTGATCGGGCGATATTCTACACGATTGATGTTTTTGAAGCCAAACTTAGGCAGTCTGCGCTGCAAAGGCATCTGTCCGCCTTCAAAACCAATTTTCTTTTTATATCCCGAGCGAGACTTAGCTCCCTTATGCCCACGCGTAGAGGTGCCTCCGAGCCCTGAGCCCGGACCGCGACCAATACGTTTGCGTTTATGCGTAGAACCAGTCGCCGGCTTTAGTGTTGATAAATCCATATTAGCTATTCTGTCTCTTATCTGTTATTCAACAACCTCTACAAGGTGATGAACCTTATCCACCATACCTCTAATTTGAGGTGTATCGTTATGTTCCACTACCTGCCCAAGACGACGAAGTCCCAGTGCATCGAGTGTTCTTTTCTGTGTTTTGGGGCAGCGTATTCTGCTCCTTACCTGCTTAATCTTTATGGTAGCCATCGTTTGTTCCTTTCGTTTACTGATACTTATCCTCTAAAGACCTTTTCTACCGAGATTCCTCTAATCTTAGCTACCGATAAGGGGTCTCTCAGTTCAGCAAGCGCTTGGAAAGTAGCCTTCACCAAGTTGTGGGGGTTGGAGGATCCTTGGCTCTTAGCCAATACGTCCGTAACCCCGGCGCTTTCCAAAACGGCACGCATAGCACCACCGGCAACCACACCGGTACCTTGCGAAGCGGGCTTTATCAATATACGGGCACCGCCGAAGGCAGCCTTCTGGTCGTGAGGTATAGTTCCGTTGTGAACCACTACACGGATCAAGTTCTTTTTAGCTGATTCCGTAGCCTTAGCAATTGCTGTGCTTACTTCACCTGCTTTACCCAATCCGTAGCCTACAACCCCATCTTGATTGCCTACTACAACAATTGCAGAAAAGGTAATTGTACGCCCCCCCTTGGTTACCTTCGTGACACGATTAATTGCCACCAGTCGATCGGTAAGCTCCAGGTCGTTGGACGAATTTACTCTATTGTATGATACTGCCATAGCTATTAAAAACTCAATCCTGCTTCTCTGGCTGCATCAGCCAATTCCTTTATTCTGCCGTGGTAAAGGTAACCATTTCGGTCGAATACCACCTGTTTAATGCCTGCTTCAAGTGCTACGCGGGCAATTTCCTTACCCACCAAAGCAGCTTGTTCCTTCTTTGTTCCGCTTGCATCCATTTTGAGCGACGAAGCACTTGCAAGAGTACGATGTTCCAGATCATTAATGATTTGGGCATAGATCTGCTTATTACTTCTAAATACCGTAAGGCGGGGACGATCATCCGTACCGCTTATACGACCGCGCACACTGGCTTTAATGCGTAAACGTCTAAACTGTTTCTGATTCATACTCATCTCTCCTTACTCTTATTTAGCTGCCGCTGTTTTTCCGCTCTTACGACGAATCTGTTCATCGACAAACTTAATACCCTTACCCTTATAAGGTTCAGGCTTACGGAACGAGCGAATCTTAGCACAAACCTGACCCAAAAGCTGCTTATCGGCAGACTCTAACAGAATCAGAGGGTTCTTATTACGTTCGCTCTTTGTTTCAACCTTAACTTCATCGGGAAGCATCAGAAAGATTGGGTGCGTATATCCCAAGGACAACTCCAAAAGCTGTCCGGTATTGGCAACGCGGAAGCCCACACCTACTAATTCGAGTGTTTGCTTAAATCCTTCACTTACCCCGAGGATCATATTATTGATAAGGGAGCGGTACAAACCATGCAGGGCTCTCTCTTCCCTATCATCGTTTTTACGTGCCAACTTTACCTCACCATCTTCAACGGTGCAAGTGATGCGTTCGTCTATTTTTTGAGTAAGGGTACCTTTGGGCCCTTTTACGGTTATCACATTATCCTTTTGGGAGAGTTCTACCCCCTTAGGGAGTGAAATGGGAAGTTTTCCTATTCTGGACATATTCTTTTTCTCCTAAAAAGATTAATATACGTAACAAAGCACTTCCCCCCCCACCTTCAGCTCACGCGCTTCCTTGTCGGTCATTATACCGCGTGAGGTGGAAAGGATTGCTATACCAAGACCATTGAGCACACGAGGCATATCTTTATAGCCTACGTAACGCCTAAGTCCCGGACGGGATACGCGCTTCAGTGCCTTAATGGCGTTCGTTTTCTGATGCAGGTCGTACTTTAAAGCGACCTTTATCACAGCACGGCAGTCATCGATCTGCTGAAACTGATAGTTCAGTATATATCCCTTGTCGTAGAGAACTTTAGTAATCTCCTGCTTCATTTTGGAAGAAGGTATCTCCACAACCCGATGCCCGGCTCTGATTGCGTTGCGCAATCTCGTCAGATAATCTGCTATTGGATCTGTCATTTTTTATTGTCGATTTAAATTGATCCGGTCATACCGGTTATACGATATACCGGACAATATTTAACTCTCTCTTTTGTAACTCAAAGGGGAACGAGCTTACCAACTTGCTTTCTTCACTCCCGGTATAAGCCCTTTTGAGGCCATTTCGCGGAATTGAATACGCGAAATACCAAATTGACGCATATAACCGCGAGGACGCCCTGTCATGGAGCAACGATTATGTAAACGAACCGGTGAAGCGTTGCGGGGCATCTTTTGCAATTCGCGATAAGCTTCCTCATCACCTTGCTTTTTCAATGCTGCTCTGCGTTCTTCCCAGAGGCTTACCATTTTCCGGCGCTTAACTTCGCGCGCCTTCATTGATTCTTTTGCCATATTTTGTCCTCGTTACTTTGCACTATTCTTAAAAGGAAGACCAAAAGCCTTCAACAGCTCATATCCTTCCTCATCAGTAGCTGCTGATGTGACGAAAGTAATATTCATACCCATAATCTTAGATATGGAATCAATATTAATTTCGGGGAAGATGATTTGTTCTTCTACCCCAAGGGTATAGTTTCCCCGTCCATCCAGCTTGCTGTTAATCCCTTTGAAGTCGCGAATTCGCGGTAATACGATACGGATCAGACGTTCGAGAAATTCGTACATCTTATCTTCACGTAGCGTAACCATAACCCCAATAGGCATCTTTTTACGAAGTTTGAAATTCGATATGTCCTTCTTGGAGTAGGTTGCTACCGCTTTCTGACCGGTAACAGCGGTCAATTCGTTAATAGCTACATCAATGAGCTTTTTATCGCCCGTAGCTATACCGATTCCCTGATTCACTACGATCTTATTGAGACGAGGCACCTGCATGATACTTTTGTAGCCGAAGTGCTTCATCAGCTCGGGAACAATACGCTCGCGATAGTCCTTTCTCAGATTAGGTTTATTGTCGCTCATCACTTAATCTCTTCTCCTGACTTTTTACTATAGCGTACGCTTTTCCCGGCATCATTAAGACGGCGTCCGATGCGTACCCCCTTGCCACTCTTGGGATCCACCACATTAAGATTGGATATATGAATCGGAGCTTCCTGATCAATAATTCCCCCTTGAGGGAACTTTGCATTGGGTTTGGTATGCTTTTTGCGCATATTCAACCCTTCCACTATGGCGCGCTCCTTATCGGGGATCACCCTCAAGACACGTCCCTGTCGCCCACGGCTTTCACCGCTGTTGACCATTACCGTATCGCCTTTTTTGATATGTAACTTGCTCATAAGTTGTTCTGTTCTTACTAAACTATTTATCAGAGCACCTCAGGTGCAAGCGATACGACCTTCATATTCACAGCACGTAATTCACGTGCCACGGGACCAAAGATACGAGTTCCCTTTAATTCTCCTGCCGCAGAGAGCAATACACAAGCATTATCGCCAAAACGAATGTACGATCCGTCCTGACGACGAATAGCCTTTTTCGTTCGTACGATAAGTGCCTTGCTTACTGCACCCTTTTTAATATCACCCCCGGGGATGACACTTTTGACGGAGACGACAATGACATCACCAATGCCTGCGTATCTGCGTCTTGTACCGCCGAGCACCCTGATGCACAGTACCTCTTTGGCACCACTATTGTCCGCAACGGACAATCTTGATTCTTGCTGTATCATGGTTTACTTGGCTCTTTCCAATATTTCAACTAATCTCCAGCGCTTTGTTTTGCTGGTAGGGCGGGTTTCCATAATGCGTACCTTGTCCCCTTCGTTGCACTCGTTCTTTTCGTCGTGTGCATAGAACTTTTTGGTACTCTTTACGAATTTACCATAGATGGGATGCTTTTCCCTACGAAGTATAGACACCGTAATGGTTTTATCCATCTTATTACCGGTAACGATACCGATACGCTCCTTTCTATGATTTCTTTGCTCTTCTTGCACGGCTTATACCTCTTTACTACTATTCGTATTCTGGTTACTCCTGTTACGTTCGCCCAAAATCGTTTTCAAACGAGCTATGGTGCGACGCTTTTCCGTTAGAGTGCTGGGCTTATCCAACGGAGATACAACGTGGTTAAGTTTCATTTCCTTATACTCACGTTCCTCTACGTTGATACGTTCCGTTATCTCTTCCGTAGTGAGTTCTTTTAGTTCTGCTGCTTTCATCTCGGTTAGCTATTCTGACTTTCCGCATCGTAGTCACGACGCACCACAAACTTAGTTGTTACCGGCAACTTTTGAGCTGCCAGACGAAGTGCTTCCTTAGCTACTTCATAAGGAACACCTTCTACCTCAAAAAGCATACGTCCCGGGGTTACGGGTGCCACAAATCCTTCCGGATTACCTTTACCCTTACCCATACGTACTTCAGCAGGCTTTTTGGTTATCGGTTTATCCGGGAAAATACGAACCCAAACCTGACCTTGTCGCTGCATATAACGAGTTACAGCCACACGAGCCGCTTCAATCTGCTGCCCGGTGAGCCACTTACTTTGCAGGGACTTGATACCGAAGGAACCGAATGCGAGCCTATTACCACGCTGGGCGTTGCCCTTCATGCGACCCTTCTGTTGTCTTCTGAACTTTGTTTTCTTAGGTTGTAACATATATCAATATCTCCACAAAATTAGCGGTTATTTCTACGCTGACGATCTCCGCCTCTTCCGCGCCTATCCCGTCCGCCACGGCGATCGTTACGGCCGCCTTCGCGACGCTGATTGCCTGACTGACGATACTGCTGGAAATTGGGAGCCAAATCGCGCTTTTCGTATACTTCGCCACGCATGATCCAAGTTTTCACTCCAATCATGCCCACTTTAGTTAGTGCGCCTTCGTGTGCATAGTCAATATCGGCACGAAGTGTATGTAGCGGTGTACGTCCTTCTTTGAACATTTCACCACGCGCAATTTCAGCGCCATTCAAACGGCCGGAAACGTGGATCTTCACTCCTTCGGCTCCGGAACGCATTACGTTACCGATAGCCATCTTTACAGCGCGACGATACGCCATGTTTCCTTCCAACTGACGTGCCACATTGGCAGCTACCAAAGAGGCTTCCAGATCCGGGCGACGAACTTCATGTATATATATCTGAACTTCCTTGCCCGTCAACCTTTTCAATTCTTCCTTAAGTTTGTCGACTTCCGTACCACCTTTACCGATAATCATACCGGGGCGGGCAGCGCATATGGTAGCCGTTACAAGCTTAAGCGCTCTTTCTATTACTATGCGCGAGATACCTGCTTTGGCATGACGTGCCATAAGGTACTCACGGATACGGCTGTCTTCCAAAAGGATGGGACCATAATTCTTTCCTCCATACCAATTGGAGTCCCAACCTCTGATAAAGCCGAGGCGATTACTTATTGGATTAGTTTTCTGTCCCATCGTTTAATTGCTTTTGGATATTTGGCTTTGTATTGACGTAAAGGGTAATGTGATTGCTTCTTTTGCGAATACGATACCCTCTACCTTGGGGGGCAGGTCTCAGCCTTTTAAGCGTACTTCCTTCATCTACAAAAGCACGGGTTATAAAGAGCTCTCCCTCTTCAATACGGCGGCTATTAGTAGCCTCCCAATTGGCTATCGCTGAACGGAGCAATCTCTCTAAACGAACGGCTGCTGCCTTACGTGAAGAAAAACGCAGTATCCCGAGCGCCCGCGTAACCTCCATGCCGCGTATGTTATCCACCACCAAACGCATCTTGCGCGGTGGCGTGGGCACGTTGCGCAGTACAGCATAGCACTCTATCGTACTCGGCTGTGCCTCTGTGGACTTATCATTTATCTTTTCACTCATTGCACTTATTATTTGCTCTATGGGTTAGTCTCTCTGGTTACTTTCTATTCCCGGAGTGACCGCGGAAAGTACGCGTAACAGCAAACTCTCCCAACTTATGTCCCACCATATTTTCAGTAATATATACAGGAATAAATTTATTCCCATTGTGTACCGCAATCGTATGCCCTACAAAATCGGGAGAAATCATAGAAGCACGCGACCACGTTTTAATAACACTTTTCTTCCCACTTTCGTTCATTTGGAGCACTTTTTTCTCCAATTTCACGCTAATAAAGGGACCTTTCTTTAAAGAACGACTCATGTTTTACTTCGGTTAATCGGTTACTTCTTCTTTCTTCTTTCGATAATGTACTTTGAAGAATGCTTCTTCGGCCTACGCGTCTTCAGCCCCTTTGCATAGAGGCCCTTACGTGAACGCGGATGTCCTCCGGATGCACGTCCTTCACCACCACCCATCGGGTGATCGACAGGGTTCATAACTACACCTCGGTTGCGTGGGCGACGACCCATCCAGCGCGAACGTCCGGCTTTACCGCTACGTTCCAAAGCATGGTCGCTGTTGCCTACACTACCTACGGTAGCTTTACATGCGGCTAATATACGACGGGTTTCACCGCTCGGCATACGCAATACAACGTATTTATCTTCACGGGCAACCAACTGAGCAAACGTACCGGCACTGCGGGCAAACTTGGCACCCTGACCGGGGCGAAGTTCAACGTTATGAACCACCGTACCTACCGGTATAGCGGACAAAGGAAGCGTATTACCGATTTCCGGTGCTGCTTCTGCTCCGGAGAGAAGTTTCTGACCTACTTCGAGTCCATCCGGTGCCACTATATACGCTTTTACCCCATCAGCATAGTACAGCAAAGCAATACGTGCTGAACGGTTTGGGTCGTATTCAATACTCTTTACCGTTGCAGGTATTCCATCACGAACGCGCTTAAAGTCGATAAAACGATACTTTTGTTTATGACCGCCACCAATGTAGCGCATGGTCATTTTACCCGTATTGTTGCGCCCCCCGCTCTTTCGTCTTCCTACAACAAGGGATTTTTCCGGAACGCTTTCTGTGATCTTGTCAAAAGCGCCGATAATCTTATGTCTCTGCCCCGGTGATGTGGGCTTGAGTTTTCTAATTCCCATTTCGTTTCCTATATATTACTGAAGAAGTCAATTACCTGTCCTTTACGGAGCGTAACCACAGCTTTTTTGTATGCTGCAGCTCTTCCTTCCACCATTCCGTGACGCGTATAGCGACTTTTTGTCGTGGGTATTACGTTCAGGGTATTGACATCAACCACGTTTACGTTATACAATGCCTCTACTGCCTTCTTAATTTCAATTTTGTTGGCATCAGGCGATACGCGAAAAGCGTAACGCTCAGGCATTTGCTCTGTAAGAGCTGTCATCTTTTCGGAGATGATCGGCCTAAGAATAATATCTTTTTCTTTCATAGCTACTTTCTCGGCAATTACTTACTACAGAGCTTATTAATTTCTTCTACTGCTTCTTCGGTCAAAACCAATTGCTTGGCGTCCAAAAGAGTATAGGTATTGATTTTGCGCGCTTCAATCAACTTAGTGTATTGCAAATTCCGTGCCGAAAGAAAAACATTTTCCGGTATGGAAGGCATTACATATAGAGACTTCACGTCTGCTAAGCCTAATTGCTTATTCAACGCTACAAAATCCTTTGTTTTTGGAGCTTCAAAATCAAACTTTTCAATCACTTTGATTGCTTCCTCACGCGCTTTATAGGTCAAAGCGGAGCGACGAGCCAAATCAAGCGTTTTCTTATTGAGCTTAAAGCTATAACTACGTGGACGCGGTCCGAACACACGTGCTCCACCATGCAAAAGGGGCGAATTGATATCCCCACGGCGAGCACCACCGGTACCTTTTTGACGGAACAACTTACGCGTGGAACCGCTCATTTCGCTACGTTCCTTCGTTTTGTGCGTTCCGCGGTGAAGGTTGGCTCTGTAGAGACGCACTGCCAAGTAAATAGCATGATCATTGGGTTCAATACCGAATACGGCATCGTCAAGCGTTACCTTGCGTCCGGTATCTTCACCTTTTATGTTGTAAACTGATAATTCCATATTACATCTCTACAGCTAAAATTGAACCTTTAGCTCCGGGCACACTTCCCTTCACTACCAACAGGTTATGTTCAGGCATCACCTTGATAACCTCCAAGTTTTGAACCGTTACCCGTTCATTACCTGTTTGGCCTGCCATACGCATACCTTTAAAAACCTTTGCAGGATATGAGCAGGCACCAATGGCACCAGGGGCACGCTTACGGTTATGCTGACCGTGAGTAGTTTGCCCTACTCCCCCAAATCCATGACGTTTTACTACCCCTTGGAATCCTTTACCCTTGGAGGTACCGATAACGTCCACAAAGTGTACATCGGCAAATATATCTACAGCGATGGTGTCACCGGCTGCATATTTGCCTTCAAATCCTTTGAACTCGGCCAAGTGCCTCTTGGGCGTTACACCGGCTTTTTTGAAGTGACCGATTTGGGGCTTGGCAACATGCTTTTCCTTAGCATCTTCAAATCCCAACTGGATAGCGTCATATCCATCCTTTTCACTCGTTTTTACCTGCGTAACTACACAAGGGCCTAATTCGATAACAGTGCATGGAAGACTAATTCCCTCGGCACTGAATACGGAAGTCATTCCGATTTTCTTTCCTAATAATCCCGGCATTTCCTTGTACTACTTTCAGTTAGTTACTTTACTTTGTTCGTTACAAGCTTTCCTACAACTTGATGTTTACATCCACACCGCTGGAGAGCTCCAACTTGGTCAAAGCGTCAATTGTTTGGCGCGATGCGTTATGTATATCAATCAACCTTTTGTAAGAAGAAAGCTCAAATTGCTCACGCGACTTTTTGTTGACGAACGTACTCCTGTTGA
Organism: uncultured Bacteroidales bacterium; assembly: GCA_902489445.1. Classification (GTDB taxonomy): domain Bacteria; phylum Bacteroidota; class Bacteroidia; order Bacteroidales; family Porphyromonadaceae; genus Porphyromonas. Next base: position 14,688 of record CABTZX010000015.1, on the reverse strand, counting down.
CCGTAAAGATACGCTTCTGTGTGGGAAGCGGTATCGGGCCGCATACCAATGCGCCCGTAGCCTTTACTGCTTTTACGATCTTTTCGGCAGACTTGTCCAAAAGCGTGTGGTCGTAGCTCTTCAGCTTGATTCTAATCTTTTGACTCATTGCTATATGTCTTGCAGTTAATTACTTTATCAAATCCACGCGCCCGTTCACTTCTTCCAGAACCTGCTTGGCTATGGAGCTCGAAACTTCCGCATAGTGCGAGAAGCTCATCGTGCTGGTAGCACGTCCGCTCGTTATCGTACGCAAAGCGGTTACATAGCCGAACATTTCACCTAACGGAGCTTCAGCTCTTACGATACGTGCTCCGGTGCGGCTCGTTTCCATACCTTGTATCTGACCGCGACGCTTATTCAAGTCACCAATCACATCACCCATGCTTTCTTCCGGTGTAACCACTTCAACCTTCATAATAGGTTCCAATAGTACCGGACCGGCTTGAGCAGATGCATTCTTAAATGCTTGAATAGCGGCTACTTCGAAGGACAATTGGTCCGAATCGACAGGGTGATAGCTACCATCTAACAGTGTTACCTTCAGTTTATCCAACGGATAGCCTGCCAGCACACCATTTTTCATAGCTTTTTCAAACCCTTTCTGAACAGAAGGTATATACTCTTTGGGCACGTTACCGCCTTTCACCTGATCGATGAACTGCAAAGTGCCGTCAAAGTCTTCGTCCGCCGGTTCAATACGCACAATGATATCGGCAAATTTACCACGGCCACCCGTCTGTTTCTTATATACTTCCCTCAGTTCAACCGGCTTTGTAATGGATTCCTTATAGGATACCTGCGGACGTCCCTGATTACATTCCACCTTAAATTCACGTTTAAGACGGTCGATAATGATTTCCAAGTGAAGTTCGCCCATACCGCTGATTACGGTTTGACCGGTTTCTTCATTGGTTGCCACGCGGAATGTGGGGTCTTCTTCAGCAAGTTTGGACAATCCGACACCCAATTTATCCAAGTCCTTTTGCGTTTTGGGTTCTACCGCAATACCGATCACGGGATCAGGGAAGTCGATAGATTCCAACGTAATAGGTGCATTTTCGTCACAGATGGTATCACCGGTGCGAATATCTTTAAAGCCTACGCCGGCGCCGATATCACCGCAACCAATCACTTCCATCGGGTTCTGATGGTTGGAGTGCATCTGGAACAGACGGCTAATACGTTCTTTTTTACCGCTACGGGTATTGAATATGTAGCTACCTGCTTCCAATTTACCGGAATAAACGCGGAAGAAGCACAAACGGCCTACATAGGGGTCTGTAGCGATCTTGAATGCCAAAGCGCAAAGCGGTTCATCGGGCGAAACTTTACGTACAACTCTTGTGTCCGGATCATCGGGCAAAGTTCCGTCAATTTCTTCCGTATCAACCGGGCTCGGCAAATAAGCACAAACGGCATCCAGCAACGTCTGAACGCCTTTATTCTTAAAGGAAGAGCCACAAGTCATCGGGAAGATGTGCATCGAAAGGGTTCCCTTACGGATTGCACGGCGAATTTCGTCTTCCGTAAGCGTAGAGGGATCATCGAAGTACTTTTCCATTACTTCGTCATCGCACTCAGCAACCGCTTCCAACATTTTATCACGCCATTCTTCGGCTTCCGCACGAAGTTCAGCAGGAATTTCCTGTATATCGTAGTGAGCACCAAGGTCTTCAGTGTGCCATACGATCGCTTTCATGGTCACCAAATCGACTACTCCCTTGAAGTTTTCTTCCGCTCCGATGGGGATTTGGATAGGACACGGATTTGCGCCCAAAATTTCCTTCATCTGGCGATATACTTCAAAGAAGTTTGCTCCGCTACGGTCCATTTTATTTACATATGCCAAACGCGGCACATGATATTTATCGGCCTGGCGCCAAACGGTTTCACTCTGAGGTTCCACACCGCCTACCGCACAAAAAGCAGCAACAGCTCCGTCCAAAATACGAAGCGAGCGTTCCACTTCCACGGTAAAGTCAACGTGTCCCGGAGTGTCGATCAAATTGATTTTGTATCGTTGATCGTTGTATTTCCAGAAAGCGGTAGTAGCAGCACTGGTAATAGTAATACCACGTTCCTGTTCCTGCGCCATCCAGTCCATTGTGGCTGCACCATCGTGCACTTCTCCAATTTTATGCGTTAACCCCGTATAAAAGAGGATACGTTCACTGGTGGTAGTCTTACCGGCATCGATGTGCGCCATGATGCCGATGTTTCTCGTCAAACTGAGGTTTAAGTTCTCTGGCATTATAGTTAAGTAGCTTGGTTAAAAACGGAAGTGAGCAAATGCGCGGTTTGCCTCTGCCATACGGTGCATATCTTCTTTTCTCTTGAAGGCACCGCCCTGGTTATTGTAGGCATCTACAATTTCAGCAGCCAATTTATCTGCCATCGTTTTACCGCCGCGCTTACGCGCAAACAGAATCAGGTTCTTCATTGATACTGATTCTTTGCGTTCCGGACGTATTTCGGTAGGCACCTGGAAGGTAGCACCACCAATACGGCGTGATTTAACCTCTACCTGAGGGGTTATGTTATCCAACGCAGTTTTCCAGATTTCCAAAGGAGTTTTGTCGCTTTCCCCCATTTTGCTTTTTACGATATCCAAAGCACTATAGAAAATAGAGAAAGCTACATTCTTTTTTCCGTCGTACATCAGGTGATTCACAAACTTCGTCACCCGGCGATCTCCGTATAGAGGATCAGGCAACACCTGATGCTTTTTAGGTGTGGATTTTCTCATTGTTTTGTTTCTGTTTGCGTTCGAATTCTAATTGGTTGTCGCAGCTTTTGTTGGTTACTTTCCGTCTTCTTGGGTGAACCAACTTATGGGACAGTAGTTTTAGCTTCAAAAACAGCAAAGCGTAAACGCTTATTTTGCTGCACCCATCCTGACCGCTACGCACTTCAACGCTCCCACCGGAGCATTTACTCAACTCGGGTTATCGTGGTGAGTCTATCCAATCCGAAACCGAAACCGGTTATTCTTCTTTTTTACTCTTTTAGGTGCCTTACCGCTCTGTTCCAACGGCAGTTGCGCTCCTTTATTTTGTTTTGTTTCTTTTGTTCCTTCGTTTACCTTTTAGGTTAGAACAGAATCATTTAGGTATGAAGAGAGGCGATTAACTGCTTACTTTTTAGCAGCTTCCTTCGGACGCTTCGCTCCGTACTTACTACGACGCTGCAACCGTCCGCTTACCCCTGCCGTATCCAACGTACCGCGTACAATGTGATACCTTACGCCGGGCAAATCTTTTACACGTCCACCACGCACCAATACGATGCTGTGTTCCTGCAAATTATGACCTTCACCGGGAATATAGGCATTCACTTCCTTACCATTAGTTAGGCGTACACGCGCCACCTTACGGAGTGCCGAATTAGGCTTTTTCGGAGTGGTTGTATAAACCCTTACGCACACACCACGACGCTGCGGACAGCTATTCAATGCGGGACTCTTGCCCTTTTCCGTAAAGGTTTCTCTTCCTTTCCTTACTAACTGTTGTATTGTAGGCATTCTTCTTTCTTACCTTACCTCTGTTATCTATTTCTCTTCTACCTTCTATCTATCAGCTGCACAAATAGTTCCGCGGCTGTAATCACCTCGCAAAATTCAATGCAGCACGGCAAAGGTACAAATAATTTCCGAAACAGACACTATTCTCCTCATCCCATCTATGGAACATTCCGCCGCTCGCCACTAACAATCAGAATATTTTTCTTCTTTCTCTCCAAACATCCAACTAAGATTATCGCCCTTTAGCTTAACGACGAACGCTCCGCCCTCCCCACCCATTTTGAAAAATCTCCCCGTTACGCCGGAGCCATCGGCAATGTCGTCGCAGTTTCGCTTCACGAAGCTGATCAGTTTTACATTTGAAAAGGGAGAAACCGACGAGCAAGTTTTATCTTCTTATTTCCCTTCAGAGCAAGAACAAATCCCCACTTTCCGAACATTTAATTGCTCTTTTCCACCTAAGACTTACACCTTATTATATAGGGACGCATCCATTTCGGAACAAAGAGCCCCTTCCGCCCAACGAAACGTATATACCTTTCGCGCGAGACGTATATACCTATCGTTCGAGACCTATATACCTTTCATTTAAAACGTATATACCTTTGGGCAGAGAGGTAGCGAACCGCCGCGGCAGCCGAAGCGAGCGTTACGAGTGCATTGCCATGCTCTGCGCGCTTATTGTGGGGAGGAGTTTTGGCTAATTGGCGTGCAATGTGTAATATTGCAGTGGAAATAAGTATGCAAAGAAGTCATTATCGACCCAATATGAACCTAAATCTTTCTGAGAACAAACATCGGAGCGCCCTCATCAGTAGGCGCCTCCTCTTTATTTGGGGCATTACTGCCACGATGCTCATCGCTCTGCTTCCGTATGCGCTTGCAGGGCAGTCGGTCAGCCCCATCACATCGGGAAACGGAACCTCCGTACTCACTTTTTCAGGAGCAATCCCGGTTGGAGGAACCATCTCGCTTGGCGTTGATGCTGAAGGAAGCGTTGTTTCGGAAGGATTGGAGACAGCGATTACGGCGGATAAGTCTGTACACAGCTACAAGATTAGCTCTTACCCGATTAAACTCGTCGGCGACGTTACCTATTTATCTGCTTCGGGCAACCGACTAAACGCCATTGATCTGAGCAAAGCGAGCCACCTTCGGGCACTTCAATTAGAGGGAAACGAATTAAAGGAGATTCTTCCCATAGGCTGTCCCGAGTTGGATACGATTAATGTGGCCAACAATCACCTATTGGGGGCGGGCATGTCCAACCTAATGCGCACTCTTCCGGACCGAGGTGGACGCACGGCCGGCTGCATAATAGTGTTCGATGCCACAACAGAGGGGGACCGCAATCGCTGTTTAGCAAAGGATTTAGCCCTTGCCAAGGGGAAAAACTGGGTTGTGTATGCACAAAAGCGCAACGAACAGGGCGAAATCACGCTGATTCCCTATACGGGAGTACCTTCCATAGGCGCTGACGAGAGCATTTCGCTGGTAACGAATTTGAAAAAAGGCGAAAAGATTAAACTAAGAATCCGCTCATCCCAACCGGTTCACGCTGAGGGGCTGAAAGAAACGATTGTATTTGACGGGAACGAATGCGCCTACACGCTCACATCGCAAAGCATCACGCTGAAAGGAAACATTGATCGTTTTTACTGCGATAATGCAGAGATTACGCTACTTTTGCTCGGCAACGCCCGCTCGTTAGAGGAGCTGTTTTGTCAGGATAATCAGTTGCAGAGCCTCGATTTGAGTAGATGCAAGAAACTAACGATGTTGCATGCCGAACGAAACCAACTTAAGGAGTTGGATCTGAGCCATAACGACATTTTGGATGAGATATGGTTAGATGGGAACATTTTGGAATCGATAGAGCTGAACGGCGCGCGTATGTTGCGCAAAGCATCGCTGAATCAGAACAAACTGACAGCTCTTCACACGGGAAATAACCATTCGCTCGAATTTCTCCATGTGAAGGATAATGCCCTTGAAGAACTCATTTTGAGTAATAATCCGCTTCTTCGGGTACTAAAATGTAGCAACAACCGATTGGAAAAATTGGTGCTACCGCTCAGCTCCAATTATACCTATATAGAATGCTCGCTTAACTCTCTGAAAGAGAAAGCAATGACTGAGTTGGTTACATCGTTGTATTCCGGAGCAAAAAAATTTCCCTTTATCGTATTTGACGCACGCGAAGAGGGAAAAGATCAGAATCGCTGCCTCACCTCGGATGTAGCTATAGCCCGAGCCAAGGGATGGGAGGTAAAAAAGGTGATTACTTCCTATGGCGTTGAAAGCACTGCACCATACGATGGATGCCAAGATGCGCTGCAAGTTGGCACAAGTACGTTGCGCCTCTACCCCATTCCTGCGCATAACCTGCTACAGATCGATGGCGCCGCGCCCTATGCGATGATTAGTATTTTCTCGGCTTCGGGACAGCTAAAACGAATCATTTATACCCATGCGGATGGCAGTGCTACCCTTGAGTGCGCCGATTTGCCCAAGGGAAGTTATGTAGTGCGGATTGGCCAGGAGGTTCGTTCGGTGATTATCGAATAATGATTTGAAACAACCGGTAAAAAGCTCAGCAAAGAGTTATGCCAATAAAGTAGTACCTTTGCAAGGCAATATCGCCCAAAGGCACGCCGTTAAGTGTTAATGGGACGGAGTAAAGAGAGAATAAGATACATATGATTAGGAAAAAAGCGTTATCCGGTACTTGGGCAGCCGTACTTTTGCTCGTTGTAATTCCACTGCTCGGCGGATGCGGAGAAGCTATGCGTTTACAGCGAACAACGGACGCTTCCCTAAAATATGACTATGCGAAAAAGTACTATAACAAGGGCAAATACGCCAAAGCGTCGGAATTATTGCTGGATGTAGTGCCGGCGTATGACGGAACCGAGGAAGGAAGTCGCGCCCTGTTTCTGTTCGCCGAGTCCGAACGCATGCAGAAAAGCTACGAAACATCGTCGGAAGCTTATCGCCGCTACTATACATCATATCCCAGCGGCGCAAAGGCGGAGGAAGCACATTTCCGTTGCGGCGAAGCACTATATAGTGCCTCGCCCGAAGCTCGTCTGGACCAAACGCTCACATATAATGCCATTCAGGAGCTGACACGCTTTATCGAATTGTATCCTGAAAGTACTTTCCGCAAACAAACTGAAGAGATGCTCTTTGCGCTTCAAGACAAATTGGCGTACAAAGAGTTGCTTTCGGCTCGTCTATACTACAATTTAGGCATGTATATGGGTAATAATTATCGCTCGGCAATCATTACTGCCGATAATGCTCTGAAGGATTATCCTTACAACAAGCATCGCGAAGAATTCTATATACTTTTGCTGCGTGCCGCTTACAAAGAAGCGATAAATAGCGTGGATAGTAAGCTGCAATCTCGCTATCGTGAGGTAATCGACCGCTATTTCGTATATGTAAACGAATTCCCGGAAGGACGCTACAAAAAGGAAGCGGAACGCATTCATAAGCAAATTACCGGCTATTTGGACACAAAACAATAAAAGAAAAGTAACGATATTTCATAGAAACCTAATATGACAAACAAGAAGAATTTGGTTGTACCCGATGAAGTGATTTCCCGCTCAACACGTAAGTTTGCCGAAAAAACCGGCAATTTGTACGAAGCGGTTGTGGTAATAGGCAAACGCGCCAACCAACTGGATTTGCTGCAACAGCAAGCAATCAAAGAAAAGTTGGAGGAATTCAATAAGGAACCCGATACTCTGCAGGAAATATACCAGAACGAAGAGCAAATTGAAGTATCCCGTGGCTTCGAAAAGCAGCCCAAACCTACGCTGGTAGCTACCGAGGAGTTCCTGGCGGATCGCATCTACTTCAAAACAAACAACAATCAGGAAGAAGAATAGATCTATAGTTATGTGGCAACGTATCCAAACCGTTTGGCTCGTGCTGGCTTTTGCCGCAATGATAACTCTCCTCTTTTTGCCTATAGGTGTTTTTGCTACGCTACAAGGCAATTGGATTATGTATAACTGGTCCACACGGCCACTGATCGGTGTTGGAACGGTGATGAATCACTGGGGACTGTTCGTTTTGGCACTTATCATCGCACTGCTCTCACTATACATTGTATTCCTATATAAGAAACGAAAGCTACAAATGCGCCTCACTATGCTGGGTATGCTACTTACAGTTGGCTATCTCGTTTACTATACTGTAGAAGCGGCTAAACTCACTAACACACTACAAGCATCATACGGATTCAAGTTCGCCCTTGCTTTACCCATTATAACTATCATTCTGCTCTTTATGGCGCGCCGTGCTATTCGTAAGGACGAAGTACTAGTTCGAATGAGTAACAGACTCAGATAAAATCGTCTATCTCTAATCCTATTATGGCTCAATTTTTACCCGATACCAGTCACACTTTCGGTGAATACCTACTCATCCCCGGCCTTACTACCGAACATACTACACCGGAAGATATTGTACTGAAAACGCCTATGGCTCGGTACGCTCCGAATAAGGGAGAAGAATCGCGTCTATCCCTAAATATTCCTTTCGTATCCGCCATTATGCAGTCTGTATCCAACGATACGCTTGCGATTGAATTGGCACGCAACGGTGGACTTTCCTTTATCTTTGGCTCACAGCCGATTGAAAGTCAGGTTGAGATGGTGCGGCGCGTAAAGAAATTCAAGGCGGGCTTTGTTAAAAGTGATTCCAATCTAAGCCCTGAACAAACGCTCCGGGATGTAGTGGCACTAACAAAGAAAACGAACCATTCCACTATAGGTATTACACACGACGGTACACCTAACGGCAAACTTTTGGGTATCGTCACTAGCCGCGATTATCGGCTTTCAACGGATTCGTTGGACAAAAAGATCAAGGATTTTATGACGCCCTACGACAAATTAACCGTAGGACAAAAAGGCATTACCCTAAGCGAAGCCAACGACATCATTTGGGAACACAAACTGAATACATTACCCATTGTAGACAATAACGGCAATTTGCTCTACTTTGTGTTCCGTAAGGACTACGACAGCCACAAACAAAATCCGCTTGAATTATCCCATCGTATTAACAAAACGCTCCTTGTGGGTGCCGGTATTAATTCAAGGGATTACAAGGAACGCGTTCCGGCACTACTCGAAGCCGGAGCCGATGCGCTCTGCATTGATTCGTCCGATGGCTTTTCTGTTTGGCAGGCAGAGACTTTAGAGTGGATTCATAAGGAATATGGCGATCAAATTATCGTCGGTGCCGGCAACGTGGTGGACGGAGAAGGATTTCGCTATCTGGTAGACCACGGAGCTGATTTCGTAAAAGTGGGTATCGGCGGTGGCTCTATCTGTATTACACGCGAACAGAAAGGGATCGGACGCGGACAAGCTTCTGCCGTAATTGATGTATCACGGGCAAGAGACCAATATTTCAAGGAAACAGGTATCTATGTACCTATTTGCAGTGACGGGGGCATTGTACACGATTATCATATGGTTTTGGCGCTGGCAATGGGAGCCGATTTCCTTATGATGGGACGTTACTTCGCACGTTTTGACGAATCGCCCGGTCCGGTGATGAAGGTTGGCACGAATATTGTAAAGGAGTATTGGGGCGAAGGCTCCAATCGTGCCAAAAACTGGCAACGGTACGATACCGGTGGTGAGGAAGTTGGCAATATGAAGTTTGAGGAAGGCGTTGATAGCTACGTGCCTTACGCAGGTCCGCTGAAAACGAACCTGGATCAAACGCTATCCAAAATCAAATCGACTATGTCGAGTTGTGGTACTGCCTCCCTTGCCGATTTGCGCCAAAATGCCAAAATAACCCTCGTATCGGCAACCAGCATTGTGGAAGGCGGTGCGCACGATGTAGTGCTTAAGGATCGATCGTAGTATTTGCCTTGACGGAACCGATTATTGCAGTTGCGGGCCCTACGGCATCGGGGAAGACGGAGTTGGCGGTACGCCTCGCTTCGGAGCTTCACGGAGAAATACTGAGTGCGGATAGCAGACAGGTATTTCGCGGTATGGATATCGGTACCGGCAAAGATTTGGCATCCTACACGCTTCCGGATGGCTCTGCGATACCATACCATCTAATTGATATTGCCGATGCCGGCAGTGCATTTGATGTGTTCAAATGGCAAAAGGCTTTCAATGAAGCGTATCGCTCTGTTAACGAAAGGGGCAAGCGCGCCATTTTAGTAGGAGGAAGCGGATTGTATTTGGAAACTGCCCTCAAAGGCGTAACACTATCCAAAGCACCCGTAAATGCAACGCTTCGCAGCGAGCTGGAACATCTTTCTGCCGAAGATTTATGCACTATTCTCCAGCGCTTTCCCGGCAAAACGGAAATCAAAGATCCGAACAACAAGAGGCGTCTCGTCCGAAGCATTGAAATTGCCACATACGAAACTCATTCAAATCAGACTACGGAGCGCTCCAACAAGCCTTTACCCTACATTTTGTTACTGATTGACCTTCCAAAGGAAGAACGCATTAACAGAATACACAGCAGGCTGCAAAAACGCCTTTCCGCTGGGTTAATCGAAGAGGTAGAGGTTCTTCTGCAGAGCGGTGTGCCGGAGCAAACCCTCATCAACTACGGATTGGAATATAAGTATATAACTCTTTTCCTCACCGGAGAGCTTTCCAAAGAGGAAGCTATAACCCGGCTTGAAATAGCTATCCGTCAATTTGCCAAACGACAAATGACCTGGTTCAGAGGTATGGAGCGACGCGGCTTCACGCTTCACCCGATTGACGGTACAAAACCGATTGAAGTGCAACTACAACAGGCACTTAACGCCGTTGACAACGCCCCAACTTTCCCTAAGGAAAAAGAATAAAGACCGCAAAGAACAAACAATACACTATGAGAACTTCTCAAGAAATTAGAAAGGCTTTCCTCGACTTTTTCGCTTCGAAAGAGCATCATATCGTTCCTTCCGCCCCGATGGTGGTCAAAGGCGACCCAACGCTTATGTTCACTAACGCAGGGATGAATCAGTTCAAAGATATCATTTTGGGCAATGTAGCTCCCTCATATCGTAGGGTATCGGATGCGCAAAAGTGTCTTCGTGTAAGCGGTAAGCACAATGACCTCGAGGAAGTGGGACACGATACTTACCATCATACCATGTTCGAGATGCTTGGCAACTGGTCTTTCGGTGACTATTTCAAAAAGGAAGCCATTGCCTGGGCTTGGGAATTTCTCACCAAAGTAGCCGGAATACCGGAGGATCGTCTTTATGTAACTGTATTCGAGGGAGATGAAGCGCATGGGTTGGAACGCGACGATGAAGCCGCACGTTATTGGGCAGAATGGATCGCCCAAGAGCGTATTATCGGAGGAAATGCACACGATAATTTCTGGGAAATGGGCGATCAGGGGCCGTGCGGGCCTTGTTCTGAGATACATGTCGACTTACGCGATGATGCCGAACGCGCCAAAATACCCGGTCAAAGCTTGGTGAACAAGGATAATCCCCGCGTTGTGGAGATATGGAATTTAGTCTTTATGCAGTACAACCGCCTCGCTTCGGGCGAGCTTACCGCGCTACCCCATAAAGTGATTGATACCGGTATGGGCTTTGAGCGGCTTTGTATGGTACTACAAGGCAAACAAGCTACATATGATACCGATATATTCCAGCCGCTCATTAAAGCCGTGGGTACCGCTTCGGGCATCCAATACGGTGATAGCCAAGAAACCGACGTAGCGATGCGCGTTGTAGCGGATCATATCCGTACCATTGCCTTTGCTATAACGGATGGTCAGCTTCCCGGTAATGCAAAGGCGGGCTACGTAATACGACGCATTCTGAGGCGTGCCGTGCGCTACGGTTACACCTTCTTAGGCTTTAAGGAGCCATTTCTATATACCCTTTTGCCCACACTCATCAATGTGATGGGCGATGCCTACCCCGAGCTGATTGCCCAACGCGAACTGATCGAAAAGGTTATGCTACAGGAAGAAGAGAGCTTCCTGCACACACTCGATGCCGGTATCAAGCTACTCAACAAAAAGATTGAAGAGCTTGGTGAAAAAAAGAGCCTTAGCGGCGATGATGCCTTTACACTTTACGATACTTTCGGCTTCCCCTTCGACCTAACGGAGCTTATTGCACGCGAAAAGGGTAAATCCGTCGACCTAACGCGATTCAACGAATTACTCTCCGCACAGAAGAACCGCGCCCGCACCGCCGCTAAGGTGGAAACGGAAGATTGGGTACCCGTTAACGAAGGCACTACCATTTTTGTCGGTTACGACCAAACTGAGTGTAATGCCGAAATCCTTCGCTTCCGCAAGGTGACGCAGAAGAACAAAACTTTTTACCAAGTTGTGCTCTCCTCCACCCCATTCTATGCCGAAATGGGTGGGCAGGTTGGCGATAAAGGCTGCCTTACAGACGAAAACGGGAAAAGCTACCCCATTGTCGATACCAAGCGCGAGGACAATCTGGCGGTTCACATTATGCCTAAACTTCCTGAGGATGTTTCCGCAAACTTTACCGCAAGCATCAACCGCGATTTGCGTACTATGGCGGAAGCCAATCACACGGCAACGCATCTTTTGCACCAAGCTTTGCGCGAAAAGCTCGGTGCGCACGTGGAGCAGCGCGGTTCCTTTGTCAGCCCCGAAATGTTGCGCTTCGACTTTTCACACTTTGCTAAAATGACGGACGATGAGCTTCGCGCCGTGGAAGAACGCGTCAACGAATTAATCCGTAAGGATATCAAGCGTTGTGAAATGCGTGACGTTCCCATCGAAAAGGCAAAGGAACTCGGTGCAATGGCACTCTTTGGCGAAAAGTACGGCGAAAAGGTGCGCGTACTACAATATGGCGATTCCATTGAACTGTGCGGAGGTACGCACATTGCCTCCACCGGTATGATCGGCACGTTCCGCATCGTTTCCGAAAGCTCCATAGCCGCCGGCGTTCGTCGTATTGAAGCGGTTACCGGCATTAATGCCGAGCACTACATTTACGAAAAGGAAGATTTGCTGAAAAGTATCCGTGAGCAACTCAACGGCGCCCCCGATATCGCCAAGGCGGTGCAGCGTCTTGTAGAGGAAAACAAGGGGTACCAGAGCGAACTGAAGGCGCTTTACGAGGAACAAACCCGTGCGCTCAAGCAGCAACTGCTCGATAGCGACCAAAAAGCAGGTACTTTCCGCCTGTTCACATTAGAGGGCGACATCAAACCCGATATAGTTAAGGATATAGCTTTCCAACTAAAAGGTGAAGTTACCGAGCCTTTTGCCTTTGTGGCAGCCACTTGTACCGGCATTCGCAGCCTACTAACCGTGCTTTTGTCCGATGAACTAGTCAAAGCGGGCTTGAGTGCATCCGATTTGGTACGTGCCGCAGCCAAACTGATTCGCGGCGGTGGTGGCGGACAACCCCATTTTGCCACGGCTGGCGGTAAAGGGAGCGAAGGGCTTACCGAGGCTATGCGGCAAATTATCGATACCATCGCCTCCAAAAACTAAATCATCGTGGTCGGCCCGCACGATTTTTCCCTCCAAGCGCTGCACGAGTTTCAAACGAAACTCAAGCCCGATAAAGCGGTTGCCCTCATTGATAGCTGCTTTAGGGATAATTATAGCGAGCGATTGGCTCTCTTGCGTGAAATCGTGCCGGAGCCTATGTGCCTCTACCTGAATGGAGGCGAAGACACCAAAACACTTGGATTAGTCCGCGAAGTGGCCTTACGGCTCAACGACTGCAAGGTAACACGCCGCTCGCTCCTATACGTGGTTGGGGGCGGGTCGTTGCTCGATTTCGGTGGTTTTCTGGCAGCCGTCTACAAGCGCGGTATCGCTGTAGCCTACATTCCTACCACGCTAATGGCTATGGTGGATGCCGCTTACGGCGGTAAAACGGCGATAAATGCGGGTGAAGTCAAAAATCTATTAGGCATATTTAAGGAGCCGGACGCTATTTTCTTGGATGAGAGCTTCCTCGATTCCCTTAGCGACCGCGAAATACTGAGCGGTTATGCGGAAATAGTGAAGTATGCCCTCTTGGAAGACGAGACTTTTTTCGGCAAAGTGCTCTCCACCGATCCGCTGACCCACCCGGCTCAACTCCGTGCCCTCATCGATCAATGCATACATATCAAGAAACGCTTTGTGGAAGCCGATCCACTCGACCTCGGCACGCGTCAGGCGCTTAACGTGGGGCATACCGTCGGACACGCCCTGGAGGGTTATTCGCACGCCACGGCACGACCGGGCTTTTCACCGCTCCGACACGGAGAAGCCGTGCTTATCGGCATCATTGTGGAGCTGTACATTGCGCATAAATTGCTCGGATTTCCTGCCGAACGGCTACAACAGATTATCGCCTTTTCGCGCGAATACTTCACGCCCTTCCTCTTTGAGTGCAAGCAGTACGACGCTATTATCAAGCTGATGGCTCAAGACAAGAAGAATAGCGGTGACGATATAGCCGTGCTGGCGCTGCGCCGTATTGGGGAACCGATTAAAATCAACGTATCTCGGGCACAGCTTCGCAATGCTTTCGATTTCTACCGCGAGGTGATCGGTGGCTAACCCTTCACTTATCCGCGTTGAACTCCCCCCCAATTTTGCTCCGGCATTTGGTTCATATTCATCTCTCCATTAAGAGGAATCGCGTAGCTCCACTATTAATATGTAGCTCCGGATGAGCCAGCGTCCCTCGCACTTCCTAACCATTAGCCCTAACCTCCCCCACCGCTGATCTTTCCTTAAGATTTACTTTTACCGATTCATCAGCAACTCCGAGCCACTCCATCCCTCTTGGTGAGGCGAACTCTGCTACTTTCTTGCTTTATACTCGCATCATCTGACGCGTTCCTCCCCGAGAAAACGGAGAGCAAAGCGGATAGAATCAACCCATTCACCCCGGGCAATCAATCGATTCCACCCTACTGTCTAATCGGGTGTGCTTCGTAATCCAAGCAATCCTACCCTACTGTACAAGCGATTCTGCCACATAATTCAGCGATTTTGTCGAATAAACACATCGGCAGTACAACGAGAACAGACCGTTCCTCCCATAGAAACAAATCGTTGATTCCATGCTGTCCGAGCTTTTGTACGGAGGTATCGGGGAAAAGTCTATAGGGTAT
>CABTZX010000014.1 GCA_902489445.1 uncultured Bacteroidales bacterium | reverse complement strand
CTTTTTCGGAAAACTCTATAGACTTTCTGGAAAAACTCTATAGACTTTTCTCGGATACTCTATAGACTTTTCCCTGATACCTCCGTACATCCCCTCGGATAGCATAGGAGCAACGATTTGTTCGCATGGGAACAACGCTTCGTTCTTTCGGTAGAAAAGGGCGCGAAGGTGCGGAGGTTTAGGGTGGTAAGTCTGTGAATTGGTGGGTGAAGGTGTGCAGATGCGTGGCGGTTCGTGCGTGTGATTGGTGCTCGCAGATGCGCAGGTGTGGGGCGGCTCGTACGTGGGTTGGTGGGTAAAGGTGCACAGAGGTGGGCCGGTTCGTGCAGTGCGGTAGGGGTAGGGGATGCGAAGAGTGGCGGAAATCAGTAGGGATCTACGTCAAAGCCTACGGAAATGCGGTTCTTGACGTTAAGCCGCTGCCGGACGGCATCAACAGCTATGCGGATGCTTTGTCGTACCGCGCGGCTGGCATATTGAGGATGTAGCTTGAGCACAATGTGACGGATGTAACGCTGTTTCACTCGCGAGACGAAGGGCTCAAGCGGTCCGTCTACACGAATAAAGCAGGGCAGCGTTGCCAGCACCCCGGTTAGCTCCGTAGCATAATGTTCGAGAATGCTCCGGTCAACCCCTTTCATTTCAATGCGAATCATTCGGCAGAAGGGGGCAAAATTGAGAAATTTACGCTCGGCGAGTAGTTGTTCGAGGAACGAATTGCGTTCACCGTTCCGCAGCGCATCAATGAGCGGATGATCCGGATCGGTAGTTTGGAATAGAAATTCGGCGTGAGGGTATCGGACGGAGAGCATATAGCAAAGCGAGAAGAGCTCTTCGTCGATGCGAAAATCGGGTATAGAGGTGAGTTTGTTCCACTCGGAAAAAACTATCAGCGAGATGCCTTCAAGCGCGGAAAGGCGCGTGAGCATGCGGGTTCCGATGAAGATATCGGCATCGCCGTTATGGATGGTGCTGCGCAGTGCATTCCTGGTGGCGAGGCGCGCCGTTGTTTCCGCATCGATGCGTACTAAGCGCGCTTCGGGCAGTTGTTCCGTTAGCTCAGTTTCAACGCGTTCGCTTCCGTAGCCAACTTGTAGGAGGGGTACATTGCCGCGCCCCTCACGAGCGCAATCGGGGCAGACGTGCGGCACAACGGTGGTATAGCCACAATAGCGGCAAACGAGCCGATCGAGGCGTTTGTGATAGGTGAGCGATACATCGCAATTACGGCATTTGGGACTAGCTCCGCATTCAGGGCAGAGCAGGTAGGGCGCAAATCCCTTTTGGGAGGTAACAAGTAGCACCTTTCCACCCTGAGCAAGGTGCGTGCGAATGGCCTCTTTAAGCGGAACGGAGATAATTTTGCCCCAGCGAAGACGCCTTATTTCGCGTTCTCGTTTTAGGTCAATCGCTTCAACAGAGCGCGGGGGCGCTTCGGGGAGGGTACTCAGAAGTCGGAACTTACCGATTTGAGCATTGTAAAGGCTCTCCAAGGATGGATTGACAGAGGTGAGCAATAAGGGAATGCGTGCGTGCAGAGCGCGCCAAACGAGCATATCGCGAGCGTGATAACGCGGAAAACTGTCTTCCTGCTTGTAGTAAGGGTCCTGCTCTTCAAGTAGAACCATCAGCCCAACGTTATGTAAAGGAGCCAGAGCGGCAGGCCGGTGTCCAACGATTACCAGTGGCGATGCGCTCTCCTTAATGGTGCGGATGGCTTTGGCGCGCCGGAGGTCGTTGGCGTTTCCATCGAATCGGACGAGTGGCACGTTACCGAGTCCGGGAAAAAGACGGAAGAGCGCGTCGCTGCCCTCAATGGTACTAAAGGGAGAAACTACCAGTAGCACGCTGTGCCCGTTAGCGAGCGTGTGGTGAATCCGTCGGGTTATTGCGTCCGTTTCTTCCTGTATGGTGCTACAGAGAAGCAGGTTGGGCTTGTCGCTCTGTAAAGGTTGCTCGTTTGGAAGTAGGGTGCATTGCTCCGGTTGCGATAAGTTTTGCTCCGCTTCTGGAATGGCGTAGGAAAGAGTGAGGACGCCTTCGTTGAGCAGTAAGCGCAGTGTGGCATTCCGTCGGGTGGCGTTGCCGATCAATTCGGCTTTGGAAATGGGTGCATCTGTGGATAGGTTTCGCTCGGATTGAAGGAAGAGAAGCCGCTCTAGTAGTGCCTTGCGGGCCGGTTGGCGGCTTTTACTATCCAAAAGTTCCTGTAGCGCTTTATCTCCGGTATAAGCCTCGGCAAGCCCTATTTGTGGCTCTCCGAGTCGTGGCGTAAGGCCGGAGACAGCTTCTTCGGGAAGGAGTATGCCGTCCTCAACCAACATTTCGAATCGCTTTCCGGCTCCGTGCCCCAAAAGGGATATTACATCGTCAAACGGGAGCGGTTTGTTTCGGTATGGGCTGAGGAGGGAGAGCGCCTCACCGGTCTCCTGATCCTGAGGGTCGTATTCGTCCAATCGGTCGGCATCAACATGAATGAGCGTTTTGCTTTCGGGTAGAAGCGTTTTAGGCAAAGCGAGCCGCATGATCGTTCCTTCCGAAACCATATAGTACTCTGCCATCCATTGCCAAAAGTCAAGTTCCTCTCTGCTTACAACCGGGTGGCCGGGCAGTACCGCTGTGATGGGCTTGAGTTTAGCAATCGTTTCGGGGTCATCCTCCTTAAGACGGACGATAACGCCTACATAGAAACGCTTTTTGCCGAACGAAACCAGTACGAACACGCCTTTCGCCACGGAGCATTCCATATCGGTAGGCACGCGATAGCTGAAAAGGCCTTCAACGGATAGAGGAAGAAGAACTTCTGCCGTCACAAAGAGCGTTTATGCTTGTGCCGATAGGTACTGATGCATAGCGGCAGCCGCACGCCGTCCATCGCCCATTGCAAGGATAACGGTTGCACCACCGCGTACTATGTCGCCCCCGGCAAAGATGTAGGGCAGGGTAGTCTGGTTATCGTTGTTTACTACCAAGGTGCCCCGATCGGTTACATCCAATCCGGTGAAGGTGCGTGGCACTAATGGGTTGGGCGATACGCCGATGCTCACGATAACCACATCCACTTCAATCTCCTTGATTGCCCCTTTTATGGGGACCGGTCTGCGCCGTCCGGAGGCATCGGGAGCACCTAACTCCATTTCCTGAAGGAGCATTGTGCGGACGCGCCCCTGCTCGTCCGCTTTATATTCAATGGGATTGTGCAAATTGAGGAACTCAATTCCTTCATCTTTTGCGTGATGTATTTCCTCAATGCGGGCAGGCATTTCCTCTTCGCTACGTCTGTACACAATCATAGCACGTTCCGCTCCTAATCGCTTTGCGGTACGGACGGCATCCATAGCTGTATTGCCACCACCGATAACCGCCACGCGGCGACCTAAGAAAACCGGTGTTTCGCTGCCGGGTGTACCGGCGTGCATCAGGTTAACGCGAGTGAGATATTCGTTGCACGACATAACTCCGATATAGTTTTCGCCCGGAATGCCCATGAAGTTGGGCAAGCCGGCTCCGGAAGCAACAAACAGCCCCGCAAAGCCCATATCCTTTAAGTCATCTTGGTTCAGGGTCGCCCCGATAACCATATTGGTTTCGAAGTTAACTCCCAAGCTGCGAAGACTATTAATTTCGGCATCTACCACGTTGTTCGGCAGACGAAATTCGGGAATCCCGTAGCGTAAAACACCACCAACCTCGTGAAGTGCTTCAAAAACGGTTACATCATAACCTAACTTAGCCATATCGCCGGCGAACGAAAGTCCAGCCGGTCCGCTTCCCACAACAGCCACTTTTTTGCCATTGGACTTTGGAGAGCTCGGTGTTTGTCCGGAAGGATTATTTCGTGTCCAATCTGCCGCAAAACGTTCCAAATAGCCGATTGCAACAGGCTCTTTGCGCATAGTGTGGTATATGCAATGCGCTTCGCATTGTTTTTCCTGTGGACAGACGCGCCCACAAACGGAAGGAAGGGAGCTTGTTTCGCGCAGAACGGCATCCGCTTCACGGAAATTGCCCCTTTCAATATTCTTGATAAATGATGGGATATGTATTTCTACGGGGCATCCCTCCATGCAGGTCGGCTTGGGGCAATCCAAACAGCGCTGGGCTTCCACAAGCGCCTGTTCCTCGCTGAGCCCTTTATTTACCTCAAGCGTGAGAGAGGTTATGCGCTCCGCAACATCCGATTCGGGCATTTTGACCCGTGCAATGGAGGTGCGCTCGTTAGGCTTGTGCTGCTTGCGTAACGCTTCGCGCCAAGCTTCGTTTCGGCGTTGCTTTATCACTTCATAGTTGATCATATCGGTTTCTCCTACTTCGGTTGTTTGTAGGCATTCAGTCGCATTAGTAATTCATCGAAATTAACCTTGTGGGCATCAAACTCGGGGCCATCAACGCAAACGAAGCGCAACTTGCCATCCACGGTGATGCGGCAAGCACCACACATACCTGTCCCGTCAACCATAATGGTATTCAGTGAGGCAATAGTGGGGATTTGGTACTTTTGGGTCAGTTGAGCCACAAACTTCATCATGATAGCGGGGCCAACCGTAACGCACTTATCTACATGTTCGCGTTGGATAACGCGTTCAATTCCTTGCGTAATCAATCCCTTTTCGCCCAATGAACCATCATCGGTCATCACGATCACTTCGTCCGCGGCTTTGCTCATTTCATCCTGAAAAATGACCAAATCCTTTGTTCGACCCGCAATTACCGAGATAACCCGGTTACCGGCATTGTGAAACGCTTCCACGATAGGGAGAAGGGGGGCGATACCCACGCCTCCGCCGGCGCATAATACGGTACCCACTTTGGCAATTTCCGTGGGACGGCCCAAGGGACCTACGATGTCGTGAATGCAATCCCCTTCGTTTAAAGATACGAGACGGTTGGACGAATCGCCCACACCCTGTATCACAAGCGTGATAGTGCCTTCGGAAAGGTCAGCCTGTGCAATAGTCAGCGGAATGCGTTCGCTGTGATCCGTGGCCCGTACGATGACAAAATGTCCGGCGCGCCTTGCCTTAGCAATGCGGGGTGCTTCTACACGGAGCAATGCCACTTTGGGCGATAAGTAACGTTTCTCTACTATCTTAAACATATGGTTAATTGCTTTCTTAGCGATATTCCCTAATTGGGTTCCCTGACTTCATTGCAAATATTGTGCCAATTCTAATCTCTAAAGACCGGGCCAAAGGGTTTTATTTTCCGTGGGTTGCTCTGCTTCAACAACTTGCTCAATTTCGTCTGGTAAATGATAGAAAAAATCCAACCCGACAAAATCTTCCAATTCGTCTACCGATAGTGCCAAAGTGGCCACTCCTCCCTTTACTTTCTTGGGATGAGCCGTTTCGGTCAAAAAGGCTATAGCATGCCATTCGCTACCATTTTGGCGAAGAATAGCCATCCAGTAGTATTTAGGAATTACCAGTTTGTTATTGCTTTTGTACGATTCAATCTGATCGTCCCGAATGGTACCCCCTTTTGCCACATAGAGTTTTTCCTCTTTGCCCATTGAGCGTGCCCATCCCTGTACAATTTGCTCCAATTGAACCCAAACTCCACTATTATGTTCGTGAAGTTGCGGACTCATGTTGGTATAGTAAAACGTTTGTTTGTTTGCCTCTTCCGAGTACACTCTGTCGTGCGATGCTACCATATGTCCACGCGCATAGGTACTGCTCTCAAAGTCAGAGCGATACACTTCGTATTTGGTGGGAATAAGCGGATCCCAACTCCATGCGTTACTGCGTCCGGCATTGACTTGCGATGTATAGGAATCAAAAGAGAAGCAAACCCAGCGCGAATGGTACTTTTTGCTGTTCCATTCCAGCGAATAATTTACACGAGTACCATTTTCCACTTTGTGAGTTATATAAAAATCATTCGGATCACCGCTTAGACGTGGCATTTCGAGCAAAGTGGTATCTCCAAGGATGCGTTCTTTATCATTGTTCTTGCCTTCCTGCACAATCTTTAACGTATCAGCTACCGAAGTGCCCATCAGCTTAGCCACAAGAGAAAACTCGCGTAGCCCCCCTTGATTGCTTTTTACCGAAACCGCAATGGCATTCTCTCCGGCACAACCATTAAGCGGAGTTGTAGTAAGCGCTTCATTATCTGCGCCTTGGGTAGTGAGTTCCCAATCGTCACTCGCTATTATACGGACAAAAAAGTCCCGTGCTTCTTCTTTTAGGTATAAGGAATGGCTATCCTCATTAGTAACGATGCTGATTTTTTGCGCTTTCTCCTCATTCTTCGGAGTATTGCCGCATCCGGGGAAAAGGGATAGAGCAAAGAAAAAAGATAGTATTGTATTCAAAAATCTTTCCATAATTACCATCTGCCCGTATGAAGAACTTCTTCAAGGGCACGACGCTTTTTATCGCGTTTAACTTCTGTGGAATAACCCAAAACGATATCAAAAACAACCCGTTTGCTTTTGGGAACCCCCAATTGCCGAGCCACTTCGTTACCGTTTAAGGAACCGATGATGCAACTGCCTAATCCCTCAGCCTCAGCCGCTAAGCAGAGGTATGCCATAAAGATGCCGATATCAAACGGAACAAAGTTTATGTTACGGACCAGATTTCCAATAGATCCTAATACAGAGCTACGTTCCGCGATAATGAAGAGGTGCGCCGGTGCCGTTGCTACAAACTTATTGATGGCTACACCCTTAAGAGCAGCCTGACCGATTTTTGCCGCTTCGGCGCGATCGCTAACCGCTATTACTGAATAGGGCTGTTGGTTTACCGCCGAAGGAGCCGTGATAGCCCCTTCCACAATCCGTTCTACTGTGTCAGCATCTACATCGCGTTGCAGATCAAACTTGCGGTCGCTTTGGCGCGCCCTGAACAATGCGTAAAGAGCTTCCTTATCCATTATCAAAAACTATTTAGTTTGGCTAAGTACTTACCGATAATATCAAACTCCAAATTGACTACCGTGCCGGGCTTGATACAGCAAAAGTTGGTATGCTCAAAAGTGTACGGAATGATAGCCACTTCAAAACTATCCCTCTGTGAATTACATACGGTTAAACTTACACCATTTACCGTTACGCTGCCTTTCTCTACCGTAGTGTATCCGCGTCGAGCCATTTCGTCCGGAACATTGTAGGTGAACAAAAAGTAGTAACTGCCGTCTGCCTCGCGTACTTGTTTACAAACTGCCTTACAATCAACATGACCTTGAACAATATGACCGTCCAGACGGCCGTCTATTTTCATACTGCGCTCCAAATTGACCTTATCTCCAACGCGGAGCAGCCCTAAGTTGCTGCGTTCAAGTGTTTCGCGTATGGCGGTAACTGTATAGCAATTGCCCTCCTGCTTTACTACGGTCAGGCAAACGCCATTGTGCGATACACTTTGGTCTATTTTGAGCTCGTGGGCTATGGATGCTGATAGAGTCAAATGCAGATTTTCGCCTTCGCGTTCCAAAGCGGTTACTTCGCCCATTCCTTCTACTATTCCCGAAAACATATCCTTATGATTAATTCATTTCCTTACTTATCGCAAAGATACTCATTTTGCATCGCTCTTTGGATATGCGGGGTTTATTTGCAATAGTTAGATACCTTTTAGTGCTGAGCTATAGTGCATTACGCATAAAAAGAACTACTTTTGGGCAGAACACGAAAAAGATATATACGAATGCTCCGGAAACACAGTCCCGAAGTGAGTAATTTGTGTCTAACTAACTGCCTATAACCGATTTACGGCTGTACGCTTATGGGAAAAAGGTCCCCTGATGAGGGCTATTCGTCAAAGTCGAATTCGTCCCCGAAGAAAAAGCTTTCCGGCTCTTCGTCCAGAAAAGCGTCCAAATCGCGCCGCTCCTTTTTCGTTGGGCGTCCCTCGCCTTTGGCGCGACCGATAAAGCCTGATAGCTTTTGCAGCTCCAAAAGTTCGAATTGCTCCGGAGGCGTGATGTTTTCAACATACTCCGCAACGAGTTTTGCTCCCATACGATTCTTGGGAATGGCGCGTATTTTAAAGCTGTACGTGATAGGTGGCTTTTTTACTTCAAACGTATCGCCACACTGTACCATACGCGATGGCTTGGCAGGAATTCCCTTAAGCGTAACGCGTCCCTTTTTACACGCTTCGGCTGCTTGACTACGACTTTTGAAAATGCGTACGCACCAAAGAAAACTATCTATCCGAATGCTATCCAAAAGAACTGTACCGGTTTGGCTAAAAAAGCTTTTTGTTATGGTGGTTCATACTGCGGGAAACACCTTCTAAACAGCTGTCTATTATGGCATTAACCGCTTCCTCCAATATTGGAGGCATATGCGATGTTTCGTTTTCGGTAAAGTGCCCCAGCACATAGTCAATTTGGCCTCCACGGCTGAATGCGTGCCCGATGCCGATGCGTAACCGCGCATAATCGGCGGAACCCAGTTGTTGTTCGATATGTTTAAGCCCATTGTGACCCGCTGCACTGCCACCGGCTCTGAGCCTTATTTCTCCAAAGGGAAGGGCCAAATCGTCTACAATCACACGGATGCGTTCAATGGGGATTTTTTCCGCTGCCATATGGTAGCGAACGGCATCTCCGCTGAGGTTCATATAGGTAGAGGGCTTGATGATTACCAATTCCGCGTTTTTTACCTTTCCGCGCGCCACAGAGGCATAACGAGCCGTACTGAAGGAAATCTCCATTTCTTCAGCTAAACGATCCGCTACCATAAAACCGATATTATGGCGCGTATAGGCGTATTCTGCCCCTATATTTCCCAGACCTACAACGAGATACTTAGTCATTTCAACGCAACAATGCAGAGCATACACGTATGCTCTGCATTATAAGGTATGATTTTTTGCAAATTATGCTTCTGCCGGTGCGGCTCCGGCTGCTGTGCCTGCTGCCGTCTGAGCAGCTCCGCGCGCTGCACGAGTCAAGCGTACCGCACAAACTACAGCGTTCTTGGCGTTCATCAGTTCTAATCCTTCGAAGGAAAGATCGCCCACCTGAATGGTTTTACCCAATTCCAACGGGGTTACGTCTATATGAAGCTTTTCGGGGATATTCTGATAGGTTGCCTTTACTTTCAGTTTGCGAAGTTCACGTACCAATTTACCACCGGCACGTGCCCCTGCAGCATGACCATCCAAGGAAATGGGCACTTCCATTACGATGGGCTTTTCTTCGTTTACTTCCAAAAAGTCGATGTGTAGAATGCGATCCGTTACCGGGTGGAACTGGATTTCACGCAGTACGGCGGGCACAACCTTGCCGTCTACATCCAAATCAACCACAAAAATATCCGGTGTATAGATCAAATTGCGTACATCAGCATCCTTTACCAACAGGTGATGCGTTGCACCGCCACCATACATAACCGTGGGGATTAAACCCTGTTTACGATACTCTTTGGATGCTTTTTTGCCGAGATCTGTACGCGTCTCAGCCTTTAATTCGAACCTCTTCATCTAAGTCGTTCTCTAAAGTGTTACTCAAAATTAGTCTTGCTAATTTCCCATCACACGCACCCGCTTCCCATCGAGAAGCGGATCTTGAGGAGGAAATTGGTGGGCCCAATAGGATTCGAACCTATGACCCTCTGTTTGTAAGACAGATGCTCTAAACCAGCTGAGCTATGAGCCCTCACCAAATCGTGTTATAATCGTAATAATCTGCTCCCGACGGGGCAACGCTTTTGTGCGTTGTAAAGGTGTGGGCCCAATAGGATTCGAACCTATGACCCTCTGTTTGTAAGACAGATGCTCTAAACCAGCTGAGCTATGAGCCCCTTTTCCTTTTTTGCCCTCGCGAAACGTCTCGCACAGACGCTTCCTTCGTTTGCAGTGGTGCAAAGGTACAACTTTTTTCCAATGCAACAATATCCTGCGGCAAATTTCTTTCCATTTTCCCACTTTTTGCCCATGATAAACAGCCACGGCTCCCTTTCGCTAAGCCCAAAATGAGCTTTGTAGTTCCCAACTGCACCGGTACTGTTTTACCGCACTTATGGGTGTTGGAGTGCCTCCTATCAGCCCAATTGAGGCAACGTGGAGTAGCTTGCGGCAATACCTATATACCTTTCGTCGGAAACTTATATACATCTTGTGGGAAACTTATATACCTTTCAATTGAAACCTATATACCTTTTGCGCGTTACCCTGAGATGCCCTTCCTCATCCTCTTATACCATACGATAGGGGAGTAGCGCGCTTATGTGTAGCACTTGGGCGAAACGAGTCCGGACAAATCTACCGATCAGATCATAGAACAGGGAAGAAGTAACAAATGCTTCACAATATATCCGTATATTTGCAAAGGAAGGAAAACTTTTCACGCTTGCAAAGTGAAAACAGAACGAACAAAGATGCAACCAGATATTATGATCAAAATGAAAAAATCTCTTTTGATGCTGTTGCCGATCGCAGCAATGTTGGCAACAGGATGTAGTAAAGACAAAAATGGCTTGAAGGAAGCGGACAATGGCGTGCGCTTTACCAGCAATATTCCGGCCATAACCGCAACACCGCGTGCCACCGACGACGGTAAATGGGAGTCCGGTGACAAAATCGGCGTATTTATGATGCCTACGGGGCAAGGTATTACCAAAGCATTGCCCAAAACAAATGCAATGTATTCGGCTCAAGCAGCGGGAAACAATACGAGCGATTTTACCGCTACGGGCAATGATCTGCTCTCCTATCCCTCATCGGGCAATGTGGATTTCATCGCTTATCACCCATATAAGAGTGATTTGACGGGAACAACAATCGATATTGATGTGAAAGCTTCTCCCATCGATTACCTCTATACAAAGCAGCCAACTGCCAATGTGGCTAAAACGGCTCAAAAGGTTACACTGAACTTTAATTACGTGCTCCCCATAGTACGCTTCGAGTTTACGGATGATGCCGGCAAGGTGGTAAATGCAGCCGATATCACAAATCTCGTTGTAAAAGAGCTTCGCTATAAGGGAACGCTGGATTTGGCTAATGGCGCGCTATCTGTAGCAAATGAACAAAGTAATCTTTCTGTTACGGCAAATAAGTTGCTTTTGGTACCGCAAACGGCCAAGGTGGTGCTGACCTTTACCTACAAGGGTAAGAATTACACTTGGAATGCAGCCGATAATTTCACCTTTGCGGAAGCAACCGCATATACATTTAAGGCTAAGCTCTTGGGTGAAAAGGTAGTTACCGTTGGTGCCGTTACCGGTGTTATCAATGGTCGTAAGCCGATAGACGGCAATAGCACTCCCGATGAGCTCAATCCTGATGGAAGTACGCCTGCCGTTACTCCTATCACGTTGAGCATCAACCCCACCTCTTTGAGCTTTAAAGCGGAAGGAGAAACCAAAACAGTTACCGTAACTACCAATGCAACTAGCTTTGAGGTTAACGGCACCGTAGCCGGCTTTACAGCTACTGCTGACGTAGCAGCCAAAACGATCTCCGTAACGGCTGAGGCTAATACAGCAACTTCCGCACGCAACGGTTCGTTTAACGTAACCTATACCGATGAAAATAACGCTACTAAAACGGTAGCTCTATCCGTAAGCCAAGAAGCAAAAGCACAAGCAACCTCCGGTGAGCTGATGTTCAGTGCCTATGCCGAAGGTTCGAGCAATAATAAGTACTTGCAGATATACAATCCTACCTCCGAGACTATAGATTTGAGCGTCTACACGATTCATATGGAGTGTTATGGAAGTAAGAACAATAGCCGTTCGGAAGCAAACGATACCAATCTGCAGCTTTCCGGTACATTGGCCCCTGGAGCTGTGCAGGTATTTCGTCATACCAGTGCTCTTGACATAACGGTACCGAATATTGCTCTTAAGGACAAAAGCAACGTATGTAATTTCAACGGTAACGATCCTATCGGTCTACTGAAGAACGGTACGGTTATTGATGTAATTGGCCCTTACGGAAAGGGAACTTCTACCGATTTTGCGAAAGATGTAACGCTTCATCGTAAAGGCAATCAGCCGTCTGCTGAATACAATGAATCAGACTGGGAAGTTCTGCCTAAGGACGATACCTCCGTCTTCGGCAAAAGATAAGTAGCATCCCCTAATTGCAACCCACGAAAAAAAGAGGGCGGAGCACAATGCTCCGCCCTCTCTCGTCTAACTTCTATATCGCTTTTCTACAAACCTTTTGGAGAAAAGGAAAGTGAATAAGTACCAATATAAACGCTCTTACTTGTGTTGGGCTGCATTGGAAGCAGCTACGCGCTTTTGGTCGGCGATGAATGCTGCTAAGCCACTATCGGTAAGCGGATGCTTCAGCAAGCCCTTAATGGCGGCAAGCGGGCAGGTGGCTACATCGGCTCCGGCTTCAAGGCATTCAATGATGTGTCTGGTATGGCGGATGCTGGCTGCCAATACTTCCGTTTCGAAGCCATAGTAACGGAAAACGTTTACAATCTGAGCAATTAAGCCTACTCCGTCTCCGCTTATGTCATCAATACGTCCTACAAAAGGCGATACATACGTGGCACCGGCTTTAGCTGCCAAAAGTGCCTGACCCAGGTTAAAGATCAGTGTACAATTGGTACGGATTCCCTCAAGCGAAAGGGTTCGTACTGTTTTGATACCATCTTCAGTTGCAGGCACTTTTACTACGATATTACGATGCAACGCAGCCAGTTCGCGCCCTTCCCTAACCATTTCCTCGTAAGTGGTTGAGAGTACTTCGGCACTCACATCTCCGTCTACAATCTCGCAAATGCGTAAATAATGTTCGCGGCACGCCTTATCTCCGGCAATACCCTCCTTTGCCATTAAGGACGGATTAGTGGTTACGCCGTCCAAGACACCTAAGTCGTTGGCTTCTTTGATTTGAGCCAAATTGGCTGTATCAACGAAAAACTTCATTCTTTTACTCCTATCGTTATTGTTTATTATTTTTTGTGGGTTCAATGTGTGGCCCTTCGGGATTTGTGAACCAAGAGGCATACAGCGAATAATTATGAGCAATGCGTTTATTCATTGACTCAGCCTGCTCGGGCGATACCTCTTTGATCATCTTTGCGGGACAACCGGCCCAAAGCGTGTGTGGAGGTATAATCGTATCCTTCAGTACAACGGTCCCGGCAGCCACAATAGCGCCTTCGCCCACAACGGCATCGTCCATCACCACGCTACCCATGCCAATCAGCGCATAATCCTTTATTTTGGCTCCGTGGATGACTACATTATGTCCGATGGATACAAAGTCGCCAATTTCAATTGTAGACCTTTGGTATAACGTATGCAATACGCTTCCATCCTGAATGTTGACATTATTGCCAATGCGAATGCTGTTCACGTCTCCACGCACAACGGCATTGAACCAAACGCTGCAATTATCCCCAAGTATTACATCTCCTACGAGGCAAGCCCCTTCCGCAAGGAAAAGGTTTGCTCCTGCTTGTGGTGTAAATCCTCTTACCGGTATAATCTTGCCCATAATACTAGAGCGGAAGTGTTTTGTTACGGAGCCACTCGGCTTCCTCGTTATTTAAAAGTGGCGAAAGCTCTCTGTATACCTTTTCCTGATACTCGTTGTACCACTTGATCTCTTTGTCACAGAGCATCGATTTGTCCACAAGACGATTATCCAAATAGCAGAGTGTAACCGTTTCGAAGCCAAAGAAGCGACCAAAGTCAGTTTGACACTTTTCAATGGTCAGGATAAGGTTTTCAATGCGAATGCCCCATTTTCCTGCACGATAAAGCCCCGGTTCGTTGCTGGTGAAGGTATTTATCGCCATCGGATTGGGGTTATTGTCGGTACGGATGTTCTGTGGTCCTTCGTGCACATTGAGGGCAACGCCTACGCCGTGACCGGTGCCGTGACCATAACTAAGTCCGCGATCCCACAAAGGCTTGCGTGCCAAAATGTCAAGTTGATTACCGCGTGTTCCTTCGGGGAATTGCGCCGTAGCAATAGCAATATGCCCTTTCAGTACTAAAGTGTAATCTTCAATGAGCTCCGGATTGGGAGCAGCTTTTCCCAACGCAATAGTACGGGTTATATCCGTTGTAGCATCTTTGTACTGGGCTCCGCTGTCCAAAAGCAGCACACCTTCGTTGCGCACTGTGTAACAGGTATCGGGCTGGGCGCGATAATGCACGATGGCACCATGATCCATATAGCCGCAAATCGTATCGAAACTGTCACAAATATACCTATCATCCATAGCACGGAAGGAAGCTAACCGCTTGTCCAACTCCACTTCCGTAAAGGTTTCTCCGGAGGCTAATGCCTTTTCCAACCACATAAAGAAGCGAGTCAGCGCAACACCATCCCGAAGCATGGCATGGTGGATGCTATCACGCTCAGTATCATTCTTGTAGGACTTTAGAATGGTGATTACGGAGGGCGTGGTTTCTACCGAAGAGATTTCACCGGGTAATGAGGCAAAAGCACTATGAGAAATGCGCGTTTTGTCTACAAGTAGCTTCTTTTTTGCCGGAACTTTTGCTAAGAAAGGCAGAAAATCTCCGTACGACATTATCGTAACGCCTTCCTTTTCGAGTTGAGACTTTACCTCAGATGTCACCTTTTCGGGGAAAGTGAAGAGAATGGCGCGTTCTTGATCCAAATATCCGTACCCAATTCCTACGGGATTGCACTCTACGTCGCTATTGCGGATATTGAAGAGCCAAGCCAGCTCATCCATCATTGTAATTACGGTAAAATCGGCACCGCGTTTCTTTATTTCCCCACGAATGCGTGTAAGGCGTTGCGAAGTAGCTTCACCCGAATACTTGTCCGGATAGAGATAAAACGGATTTTTGGGTATTTCGGGGCGATCTTTCCAAATATCGTCCAGTAGATCGCAAGAGGTGTCTATCTTTATGCCGAAAGGTGCCAATCGAGCTTGCAAATCCTCTATTTGAGCCTGACTGAAGCAATTACCATCGCAAGCAACGGTTTTGCCTTCGCCTATAGTGCTGAGGAATTCCTCCAAAGTGGGAATGCCCGGCACGTCTTCCTTGTATAGCTCAAAAGGAGTGCCCTTTATCTGCGCTGCACTTTGCAGAAAGTAACGCGAGTCGGTCCAAAGAATGGCTTTATCTTCCGTTACGGCCACTTTACCGGCACTACCGGTAAAACCACTGATCCAAGCTCTTCCTTTCCAATGGTCGGGGGTGTATTCGCCTAAGTGTCCGTCACTTGAGGGAATAATATAGGCATCAAAGCGATGCGATTTCATTGTGTTGCGCAACGCTTGTACGCGTTCGGTGATGCTATTGTTTTGCTGTGTCATTGTTTATTTGTGTTTTATATAGTTCTTTTTTCATTCTCTGTTTCAATCGGCTGATGCTGAGGCCGTAGCAGATCGAGTACAGTTTTAACCGGTGTGAAGGTATCGGCAGGAACCTCTACGAAGAGCGTATTCCAATAATACATAGCCCCATTCCACAGTCCAGGGTGCTCTAATGCAATTAAATCACGTCCGTCTTTGCTCTTTTGTGATAGAAATGCGGTGTCGTGGTTTACAAAAGCGGTCAAATCAAAGGGTTCGCCTTTGTAGTTACGCATATAGCAAACAAGATCCACAGGATTGAAAAAGCTACTTTCCTTCCATAGGGAATGAGCCCGTTCATTATTCATATCGATCTGAGATGTTTCAAGGATCTGTAACGACGTAGTGCCATCTTTATCGCGCACAATGTAGGGACCACCACCGGGTTCTCCCTCATTCTTTACCATTCCGCAAACGCGTATGGGACGATCAAGCTTTTCCCGAATCAGATCGGCAAGCTCTTTGTCGCTAGTTTCCTCGTTAGTATTGAGCTCAATGCATAACTTATCACGTAAAAAGAGCTCCATTTCCTCCAACTGTGCCCGAGATACACGCGAACGATCCAATTGCTCCATATATCCTTTGATTCGCTCTGCTGTGGCAATAAGTATACCTCCGAGCAACTTTTTGTAACGAACCGTATTTCCCTTCAGATAATCCGGTGTTACATTGTCGATATTCTTTATAAAGATCACTTCGGCATCCTGCTCATTCAAATTTTTGAGGAGCGAGCCGTGTCCACCGGGTCGAAGCAGAAGCGAACCATCGTTGTTGCGGAAAGGCTCTCCGCTGCTATCAATGGCTATGGTATCGGTAGAGCGACATTGTGTGGAATAGGTAATATCGAAAAGTACGCCAAAATCGTCTTCGAACTTTTGTCGATACCGTTCAACGTGCGACTTAAAGAGCTCCAGTTCGTCCGGCGCCACTGTAAAATGGATCGCAACGTGGCCGTCCCGATCTTTCTCGTAAAGAGCACCTTCCACTAAATGCTCTGCCGCTGCGCTGCGTCTTTCGTGCTCATATCGGTGGAATAGGATCATACCTTTGGGCGTACTCCCATAATTCATTCCTTTGTCGGTGAGTAGCAGCTCAATAAGTTCCTTTCTGCGCCCCATTTCAAGCAGTTTGCTTACGCTCATCCAGAGCTTCCGAAGCGATGTCTCGTTAAGTTGCTGCGCAAAGGCAAACGCTTCAATATGATCTAAAAAGGTCTGTTGTTCCTCTGTAAGCGATTCTTGTTCAGATTGATCTAAAAGAGGGTAGAGCATTTTGAACATCCGACTCGCAGCACCACTTGCCGGCACGAACTTAAGCATTGATGCATAACGGCTTTGACGGTATTGCTCCCAGAGATCAAGATATTGACGCTCTTCTTCTATAGATATTCGATAGATCCCCTTTTCTGAGCCGGCAGGAGCTACGATTTCGGCATAGGGAGCACCTTCCCTAAGTTGACGTAATTGCCTCGTAGCTTCGCTTTGAGGTATTTCGGCGGCAGCTAATTGCGCTACATCCGTTGCGTCCCATTGAATGTCGTTCTGTATAGCCATATCCTATTCTCTTTCCCTTGTAGACTTTCCTGAGCCCATTCTTCCCAATCTATGCGGTAAAGATACTGAATTTGCAAACAATATCCTGCACTATCTTTACAGTCGTTTGAAGTATGGTGCATTATATATGGATGTTTTTTACTACCTTTGCAATCGCATTCGGGTTCCAATGAACATGAGGTTTGTTGCGGATGCATACAAAATGATGAATTGCTAGCTCAGTTGGTAGAGCACATCCCTTTTAAGGATGGGGTCCCGGGTTCGAACCCCGGGCAGTTCACTCTTGATTTTTTGTGGCTTAGTTCGATAAGAGAGCTTCTATCAAAATTAATTATGGATGGAAGCTATTTCTTTTTTTAGTAGAAAAGGAATCGATCGTGAATCAATTCCTTTTGCATTAGAGTTTGTATAGCTTGTGAGTTAGAATTCTAATTCAATGCCAACAAGGAGGTGTTCGGGCGTGAAGGAGATTCCCCAGCCGCTGTCGGGTAGAGAGGGTTCTTCACCATGGAAGGCGTGGCGAAAACCAACGAATCCCATATGCAGGCAGAGACACAAGCCCTCAGTTAAATCGAGGCAGGCACCCGGCCGTAAGCCTACTTCAATGCCATGCTGTGCGGCGCCACCATCCGTTTTGGTGAAATTATATCCTATATTGCCATCAACGTAGAGATTAAAAGGCCCTCGGTGACAGTAATAATAACGAACAAACGGGGAAAGGGTAAGCTCATGTTCCGTGCTGATTGTAGATGTCGTCTCTCCGGCAGTTTGCTCAAACCCATAGCCTGCAAGGAGCCCTACAGCCCAAGTATCGTTAAAGAAGTAGCCAAACTCGGGGTGCAGGTGTAGCTGATTCGTGCGCGTATCCGTATTGTACCAGTAATTTGCCATTCCGCCTACAAACCAGGAGGCGTGATGATCCTGCTCAGGGAGTTGCGTTCCCGTTTGTGCTTCAGCCGAAGTATAGAAAAAAGTGGTACCCATAAAGAGTAACACAGAGAGGAGTAATGCCTTTTTCATATCTGTATTTTTGTTGTTACGCTGCAAAGGTCGCTATCCTGTAGAATAAAAGCAAGCAATTTTGTTACCTAAAACAGGGTACTTAGCAATATAACGATGAATATATCTTTTACGGCACGCTGATGAATAAATTGTTCGGTTCCATAGGCATATACTCTTCGGACGAAACTTATATACATATTGTATGAAATCTATATACCTTTTAATTGAAACGTATATACCTATTAGTGCAGAGAAATATACCTGCTTGTGATGCCAGATAGGGGAGTGTGGAATTTTGTAACGAGCCGAATGGAGAGTCCATGTGGTAAGGAATAAAAAAGGAGCTCCCTCTATTGAGGAAGCTCCTTTCTCTGTTAGGTGTATAGCTTACAAAAGCTATGCAACCTGTGCTTTATAGCTGTAACCGGTTCGCTTATTCAGCGGTCATGATTACTACGCGGTTCCATTCGTTACGTTCGAACGGTTGAACGCTGCTACCCTTTGCGTCTACAACGATGCGGCTTTCGTCTACACCATATTCGTTAACGAGGATATCCTTAACGGCATTTGCACGACGTTCGGATAGACCCATGTTGAAGTCTGCGCTTCCGGTCTGTTCGTCAGCATAACCCGTTACATAGATCTTTTCGTTATTGTTCTTAGCGTATTCAGCAGTGTTGTAGATGTTGATCTTCTGGTTCTGATCAATCTTATCGCTACCGATGCGGAAGTAAACTACGTTGTTAAGGATGTTCTTAGTAACCTTTTCAGCGGGTTTAGCTTCGGGGCACGGAGGACAGCTTACCGGACGCTTGCTCAGTTCAGCATTTTCAGCGCGGAGGTTGCTGATTTGGCCATTGAGGTCATTAACCAAAGCCCAATCCATAGGAACAACTTCCGTAAATTCGGGAGTTCCAAGGTTGAAAGACAAACCGGCGGTTAAGAGAGCCAAAAGGTCTGCGCTGGTTTTGCCCTTTACAGGAACACCTGCGTTCTGGACAGAAGGAGTGCTTCCTGCGAAGTTTGCCTTCATAGCCATGCACTGTGCTTCGAGGTTAAGGTCTACGCGGCGACCGAGACGGAACTTGAAGATAACACCAGCGTTAACAGCTGCGGAGAAATCGTAATCATCCATCTTGGTGAAAGTATCCAACGTTTTGGCATCCTTAGCAAAGAGACCGCCTTCGCGTGTTTCAAACTTATAACCAACACCAACCCCAACGAAAGGAATGAAGTGGAATACAGTTTTAGGATTGTAAGCACCGAAGTAGTTTACCATATCGAACATAAATTCCAGCTGTCCGGCTGCAAAGTAGTTCGTATAGCCTACGTTCTTAGTTTTATCTGCACCGGTGAATTCAAATCCGGGAACGCCCCAACCATAGAGGTGACCGCGGCATGCGAAGTAAGGTGAATACCACTTACCGAGAGCTACATTAAGCATACCCCAACCGATACGGTCCATAAAGTTAGCCTGATTGTTAGCTTCTCCCAGCGGCATCATAACGGCACCGGCCTGAATGTCGATGAACCAATGATCACCGGGTTTATCCTGGTTAAATACAGTCTTGCGACCGGGAAGCTGCTGTGAAGCAGGAGCTTCCTCCTGCGCTTGTGCGCTGAAAGTCAGAGCGCATGCACCCATAAGGGTGAGCATTAATACTTTTGCTTTCATATCTGATAGTTCTTTTTTACGTGTTAATTGATTCTGCCTTGCTTACTTTGAGCGTACAATAACAACGCGGTTCCAAGCCTTCGGAGTGAATTGTTCTGTTTCACCCTGCCATTCGGTGGTTACCAAGTTGGAATCTACACCATAGGTATTAACGAGAGCATCGGCAACAGCCTTTGCACGACGTTCGGAAAGACCCATATTGTATTCGGTATTACCGGTAGTATCGGCATAACCGATTACGAGTACGGCGATATTGTTTTCCTTAACCAAACGTGCGATTTCGCTCAACTGAAGTTCTTGATTAGGAGCAATTACATCGCTGTCAAACTTGAAGAGAATAGCCTTATCGCTAATAGTAGCACTAGTTACTACTTCTTCAGCAGGAGCTACTTCCGGACATTCGGGGCAGCTTACGGGGCGTTTGCTCAGTTCAGCGTTTTCAGCCTTAAGTGAATTGATCTGGCGATTGAGGTCGTTAATCAATTCGTAATCCATCGGAGTTACTACCTTCCAGTCTGTTTCTCCGAGGTTGAAGTTCAAACCGATAGAAGCAATAGCTGCAAGACCATTGTATGCGCCGGTTCCCTTTAGATAGTCTTCCTTAGCTTCACCCTTGAAATCAACGTCGCGTTGTGTGAAGTTGAGGTTGCTGTATACGGCCTGTGCTTCAAGGAAGAGGTCAACTCGCTTTCCAAGACGGAAAGAGAAAATAAGACCGGCATTAGCAGTCGCAGAGTGACGATACGGTTCTTCGAAAGCTTCGTAGAACTTGAATTGGTATCCAAGACCTACAAACGGAATAAAGTGGAATACACGTTCGGGATTGTACGTTGCGAAGTAGTTTACTACATCGAACATAAAATCAAAGTGACCACCTAGGAAAGCGGTTTTGAGATAATCGTAACCGTTAGCGGTGCTGAATACGGTAGGCATATAGGCACCTTGTAATTGCAAGCGAGTTGCAAAGTAAGGATTGTGCCATTTACCGACTGACAAAGCGGGAACAATATTACCGCCCTTCATATCAACGATGCAGTGTTTCATGTATTCGCCGAACTCTACACCATTCTTTCCACCGGGGTTGGCACCGAAGAATTGAGCGCCTACGCCTCCCTGAACACTAATGAACCAGTGACCATTGCTCTGTTCAAAAGCGGTCCGATTGGCAGGCAGTTGGGATTCTGTTGCCTCCGGTTGCTGGGCACTTGCTGAGAGTGCCAATGCTCCCATTAGAGAGAGCAGTAAGTACTTTACCTTCATACGTTTAATAATCATACTGTTAGCGTTACTTCTATTTTTGTTTCTCTTTCTTTTTCTTCTCTGTCTTCTTACTAATCTTCCATGCAGAAGCTACTAATTTGTATCTCTATACGGCTTCTACTCCGCAAAGGTAGGTAAAAGCTCTGATATAGGAACCACTTAACCAAACATTTTGTTCACTAACTCCTAAATTTCCTCTTTGATTTCCCTTGCTAATTGGCTTCAAAACTGCGGAGAATGTTGTCTATCTCTCTATTATACAATATTATAGGCAGTTATTTGGAGTTAAAGTATTCCTCGATTTCCTTTATAGAAGTTTCTTTTTGCATCACGATGCCTTTACTATCTAAAAGGTAGATCGATGGCGTTTTAGTGATAGTGTAAAGTCCATTGTTGCCAATTGCACCATCCTTGTTGTACCCGTAATAGGTAGTGAAGGAGGCAATTTCCGCTTCGCCTGAGCGGAATCCCTCTTCATCTTCGTAAGGATATAGGTACAAAAGCGTCAAACTTCCGTTAGTTACCAAACGCCTAATGGTGATACTTTGCTCAATTTGTTGCGTAGCTTGCCGACAACGATCGCAACCCGGATCGAAAAAGATCATTAGTACGTCTTTTCCTTCCAAACTTTTAAGGCTATGAAGCCTGCCTTCGGTGTCAGTGAACAGAAATCCTTGTGCTGGACTCCCCGGGCGATTTTTGGCTAAAGCTTTGTACAGAAACTTAGCTCGCTCCGAACGAGCTATATCTACTTTGGAAGAGGTGCTAATTACCTTCAATATAGGGAGATAGTACGCCTCGTATTGTTTAGGAGCACTACCTTCGTTATAAAGCAGTCGGGCGTAGCTATCCGCAAATAGGTATAGTAGTTCGCCATCGCTTGCTTCAATCGGTTTAACGAGGGAAGCCGCTACACTATCGGGTGGAAGTTCAACGGCTGTATAGACCAAATCCTGAATAGTACGCTCAAGCAATTGTCTATTGGCAAGCCAGTTTTGGGGGGAGTAAAAGTCGAAGTTGTCCCAAAAGTGGGTTACATACCAAAGCGCGCGATTATCAGCTTCTTGCAGCGTAGCCGGAGGCGTCGGCGGTGTATAGGCACGGAAAAGTGTATCCACCGCCTCTTTCTCTTGCGCGTTAGCTGTCAGTTTGCCACAAGAAGCCGATGCAAGACAGCACAAGGCGCCAACCTGCACCAGAAGCGTTACTATTAGGCTACCTCGTAATGTCTTGCGCTTCATTGTGTTTGTTGTTGCTATTCGGCTTCGGAGAAATAGCGCATAAACTGCATTCTGCCGTAAAGAGCCTGATCCTCTTCCGCAGCTTTCAGTTTGCCCCGGAATTCGTCTATGGAGCGATATTGCTTACGTTCCATCCACTCTTCAATTCCGGCAAGCGTGCGCTGTACTTGGTCCACGCCATTCTTATAGAGGGAAGAGCACATTTGTACGGTTTGAGCCCCAACCAGCAGAGCTTTCAGCGCGCAGATGTATCCGTGAACACCTGTAGATGCCGATACGGGAAAATCCTTCAATTCGGCTGCAGCGATACCTACATAGCGCAGTGTATCGGCAATATCCTGAGGTTCCGTAAAGATGTTACCGGTGGTTATGGCTTCTTTTTCCACATCCACGTCCATACGATATGAGCGATTGAAGAGGGTAACTCCCTTGGCGCCGGCCTGACGCAAACGGGCAATCAGCGATAGCGGACAGGAGAAATACTTTGAAATCTTCACTTCTACCGGAACGGATACCGCTTTAACTACACTTCGAACTATATCTACGTATTCTTCAACCACTTTGCCCGGATCGGCAGTGAGCGAAGATTCTAAGCGCATAATGTTTACTTCAAGCGCATCAGCACCGCTCTTTTCCAGTTGGGTGGCAAAATCTGCCCAATCGCCACGATGGTAGCAATTGATGCTGGCTATAATAGGAATTTCATTTTCATCCTTTGCCTGCTTAATCAGATCCAGATGTTTTTGCACCTCATGCCCTTTGATATAGTGGTTTACGTAGTCATAGGCTTCGGGATAGTATTCTCCCTGATTGGCTACGTTGCACGACATATTGTCGATTTGCTCTTCAAAAAGCGACTTTATTACCACCGCAGCGCAGCCGGCATTTGCCAACTCTTTTACTTTAGCAGCTGATGCGGTCAATCCACTGCTGGCAGCCACTATAGGATTGCGCAGTACAAGACCGGCGTAGTTTGATGTTAGCTCCTTCATTTTGTATACTAATTTCCTTGTTCTTTACGGATAACAGCCAAAATGGCTCAATAGTTGCGTGGACCCATAATTGCGGTTCCCACGCGGATCAATGTACTTCCTTCTTCTACGGCAATTGACCAATCGTTACTCATTCCCATCGATAGGGTATCAAAGTGTGCATCGTTAGCAAAATGATGTTCCTTTTGTTGTACGAACAGCCGTTTGAGTAGTGCAAATTCGCGCCTTACTTCCTGCTGATCGTCCGTTAACGATGCCATTCCCATCAGTCCCCTGATACGTACAAAAGGCTTTTGTTCAATAGCTTGCTTGCAATATAGGGTGAGCGCGTCCAATTCCTCCGGTGCAATGCCGCCTTTGGTTTCTTCTCGTGCGATACGTACTTCCAAAAGAATATCTACCACGCGGTCAACCTGTCCGCAGCGTTTTAGCACTTCGTCGAATAGGCGAATGCTGTCCACGCTATGAATCATAGAAACAAACGGCACAATCTGCTTTACTTTGTTGCGTTGTAGCCCACCGATGAAGTGCCAGCGAATATCCTTGGGCAGATGTTCCGCTTTGGGGATCATCTCCTGCACGAGATTTTCGCCAAAATCGCGTACACCGGCTTCGTAAACTTCCTGCAATTGCGTCTCTGGATGGAACTTGGTTACCACTACCAAGTGTACTCCTTCGGGCAATTTGGCTCTAATCGCTAGTACGTTATCTGCTATTGTGCCCATTGTTGTTTAGTGTCCGGCGCCTTCAGCCCAAAGCACGTCCATTATATTGGTTTCCGTAACGGAAGCAATTTGCCAATCGCCGATGCCCGATGCCAATTCCTTTTCGATACGTTTGGCAGCTTCTATTACCGAAGCTGCCTTTACAATCATTGTGGCAGGAACGCGCTTTTCCACTCCCTTCTTTTCGTCTAAGGAGATGAAGTTTACTTTACATTTGTAGAAGTAGGTGGCATCTTCGTCATCACTCAGGAAAAGATCCGCCAACTTCTCTTTCTTTATGGAAGAAACGGAAAATTCCCCGTTGGACGTAAATGGCGTTATCTCCTCAATCAGCCTTGATTCCGCTTCCGTAACCGTGTAAGCGTCAATCAAATAGCATTCCTGATTGCTTTTTACGGCACCTTCGTCCGTTATCTTTTGGTATCTTACTTTACATTCGTACCAACTATTCATTGCTCAGTCGTTATCTCCTAATTCGTTGCAAAGGTAGATAAATATAAAAGACGTGGTAGGGTAGCGTTCGCTTTAACGAAGTTCGCTACCCAAACGTGTATACATTACTTCACTCAGCAGTAGTCGAATTCGTTCTGCCATTGGGCGGAACGACAGATAGCTCCATACTCCCGAGGTGGCTGCGCCAACGAGCGGAATGACTTTGGCTGCCACGCCACTGACCAATGTACGTGTTAGTTGACCGGTGAGAGCTGAAACCGCCTTACGAACAAGCGGATGATTCCGATTGAACTGTTCGTGAGTCATGGTTTCGTTCAAGTTAGGCATCGAATCTCTGGCTATTCCCAAAAGAACATCTTTTACCTCTCTAACGCCTGCTCCGTAGCCCAATATCAGCGCAAGGCGCGCGTAGGTCTCTTCGGTAGGTTTATTGTGGAAGAAAAAGTCGTCCCAACCATAGAGATATGCCAGCTTTTGAGCCATAATAACCAAG
The DNA here is from genome assembly GCA_902489445.1 of uncultured Bacteroidales bacterium. GTDB lineage: Bacteria > Bacteroidota > Bacteroidia > Bacteroidales > Porphyromonadaceae > Porphyromonas. Next base: position 16,811 of record CABTZX010000014.1, on the reverse strand, counting down.
TTGGCTACGAACTGAACCGTATCAGCGGGTACGCTGAGCCACATAGTGGTAGCGCCCATCAGTCCGGCACCTCCGGAAATCAAGGATGCCCGCGTTAAATGCTTACTAACCTCTTCCTTACTGAGGTGATCGAGCAGTTGTGGTTCGATAAAGCTTTCGGGGCGCACAAAGGCTATTTTGCTTAGATCGTCCGATGTACAGAAAGGCTTTAGCGTAGCGGACAGGAATTGGTTCCGGTCCACGCGTGCCACATCATTGTCAAGTACTTTTGTGAGAACCTGTTCCCAATTGATTTTGAATGCCATAATCGTTCTTCTTTATAGGGTAGTTGGTTTACTGCTAATAGATTGCATAACTTTTTTCGCGCATGGCATCGGCATCCGCGTAGAGAATGCTCCACGGGTGGAGTGCGGTGAGCATATTCGCCGGATACGCCTTTGCTCGTGGCATCAAATTGACCATATTGCCGATCACAAAGCGCACATCGCTGCCGAAAGCATATAGTACGATGCTTTTAGCTTCACCTAACGCTTTGAGGGATAGCGTACACACAGCTTGTTCTTCCGGCGTTGTATTGCTGAGAAAGACGCCCTCTTCGTGGTAGAGCTCCTCTTGACCCGGGAACAATCCGGCGATATGTCCGTCCTCGCCAAGGGCGAGCAGTACGAGATCGAAGCGTGGTAGCCCGTCCAAGTGAGGAACTACCGAAGCCGTCTCCTCGGCATAATGGCGCGCAGCTTCCTCCGAATTTGCCGCGTCAAGCGGAAATGCGTGCACCTGTTCGTCCCTGAGCGGCACTTTCGAGATAAGATGGCGATGCGCCTGTTCGTAGTGTGCGCCGCGTTGTGCTCCGGTCAGCACCTCGCAAGCAAAGAAAAGATGCACTTTGAGCCAGTCGATTTCGGATGCCGCCAATGCGTCGTAGAGAATAGGGGCGGAACTGCCGCCAGTGAGTGCTATATTATAGGTGTCGCTTTTGGAAACTTTATCGGCAATGAACGCTGCCAACTGCCGAGCGGTTTCCTCCGCTGACGGGTAACTGATTATATTCATTTCTTACTTCTTCCTTTTTCTTCATTCGGGGCAAGCACTTTTTCCCTCTTCGTTAAGGATACGTTTGCCCTCACGTTTCAAAGATACAAATAAAAAACAACGTGCAAGATGGCCGGCCGTATGGAAGTAGCTCGCTCCTTTCTTCGATCACTTTCGGTTACTTCTTCGTACATGCTCAACCGTTTGTATATAAGTTCTCGATAAATACTTTAAATGATTTGTATAAATCGTTTAAAGTACGCGTATAAATCGTTTAAAGTATTTGTATGAATTGTTTAAACAATTTATCGAGCAGCTATGTACCTTTGGTCGAAAAGGATCGAATAAACGATCGAGCTGCATGCAGGAAAGAAATAAAAAAGCCCCAAAGAACGCTCTCCATACGAGAATGTTCTTCGGAGCTTTTGGGCTCATTTTACCGGACCACGGCAAGGCGTTTCCGCTCTTCACCCCGATGCGTGGGGCAGTTCTTTGCAAGCTTTATCCTTCAAATGCCGGTGCGATGGGCACGGCAAGGCAGGTGGGCACGGCGCTTTCGCAAATGAAACTGGGCGGAACGGCTTCCATTTCCGGGGAAGTCTTCGCTTCAAAGTAGCGGTGGAGTTTGGGGATGCGTCTTGCTCCTGCATAGCGCGAACGGAAATAGGCACTATCCTCAATGCGCTCAATTACGATGCCTCTGCTGGTGGAGCTGTGCAACATGGTGATGCCGCGCTTATCTACGGCAATGGCGATACCTACATGCCCGATGCGATTTCCGCGACGGGAACCGGAAAAGAAGACTAAGTCTCCCGGCTGCACATCCTTTACCGGCTTCGTTGCCTGATACATTGCCGACGATGAGGCGGGCAGAGCGATATCAAAACATTTGTAAAGGAATAGAACAAATCCAGAGCAGTCAAAGGGGCGTGACGAAGCACCGCGCCAACGGTATGGCTTCCCTAAATAACGCTTCCCGAGGTTGATCAGGTCGTTGATCATATCCCCGGAAGGGGTTACATTCATTTGGGCATAAGCTATACAGTCGGGGTGGGGCATAAAGAGTCCCTTTTCGTTGTAAACGGCTGTTCGGTGCGAAGTTTGTGCTATCGACTGCGGGTTGCGCGAATGACCCTTTGCGGCACAAGCCGGGGCAAAGAGTACGAGCAGAGTGGGCAGTAACAGCCATCCTTTGCACTGGTGATAGAAGTTTTTACATTTCATTGCACTTCAACTAATTGGCATTACAATTCGATGACATCTCCTTCGGACGTCAATTGGGAATTGGGGAATATTCGTCTTGCTTCCTCCAGTAAGGGAGCATGATCGTCGTAACGCGCCGAGTAGTGCCCCAAAAGGAGCTTGCCCACGGCCGCTTCGCTAGCTATCGTGGCAGCATCTTCGGATGTAGAATGCGCCGTTTCCGCGGCGCGCGCCGCATCTCGCTGCATATAGGTAGCTTCGTGATATAATAAATCGACTCCCTTTAGGAGGGAAATCAGCTTTTTATTGAGTGCCGTGTCGCTGACATAAGCGTAACGGCGAGGTGTACAACCCGGTTTAGTAAGGCGTGAATTGGGAATGATGGTGCCATCTTGCGCCGTAAAGGGCGCTCCGTTGAGAATATCCGGATAATCGGCTATGGGAACGCAATAGAAATCGGCTGCAGCCTTGTCTAGATGCCTTGGAGCGCACTTTTCCTCAAACAGATAGCCGGTAGTGGGCAACCGATGAATAAGTGGCAATGTGGAAACGCGTAGCGAGCGATCATCGTAAATAACGCTGCTCTCTTCCGCGTCGTGCTCATAAACCTCTATCGGGTAAGGCATATCGGGCCAAAAGATGCGTCCCATATCGTCCAAATAACGTTTAATGCCCTTCGGGCCGAACACACTAAGTGCTCCTTTGCGTCCTAATAGTGCCAAAGTGGAAAGTAACCCAGGTAAGCCAAAAACGTGATCCCCATGCATATGGGAAATAAAGATGGCTTGGATGCGCGCTATACTGAGCCGGCTGCGCCGAAGCGACAACTGGCACCCTTCGCCACAATCGACGATAAAGAGCTTCCCCCTTATCGAAAGTGCCTGACAAGAAGGGCTGTGGCGCAACGTGGGTAGAGCACTCCCCGCGCCTAATATGTGTAGCGTAAACGGCTCCATCTTCCACAAAGGTAAACTATTCTGCCGAAACAGAATGATTCTGTTAGTGAAAATAAAAGCAGGGAACCCTTATTCTATTATGATTAGAGAAAAGAATAAAGGCAAAAAGAAGCCCCGGGAAAGGTATCCCAAGGCTTCCATATCTCTGCCGAAGTGCACGGTGGCACTTCGGACAATTTTCGTTTAACGGAAGATGCGTTCCGTAATGGAACCGCTTCCAGTTGTTAGCACTACAATGTAGCTGCCTTCGGCGAGATCGGTAAGATCAATGCGTGCATCGGGATGATCGATGGCGAGAAGTTTCTTACCGTCAACCGAGTAAACGGCAACATTTTCCACACGTTCCGCATTGGCAATGTTCAAGATACCATCAGCAGCAAGCTGTGTGGGATAAACGGACGGAGCCACGCTCGGGGCTAATTCCGGTGCTTCATTGCCTGTTGGAGTTTCGTACAGCACTGTGACTGTATAATTGTCACTGGTGGAACCGTTCTTGTCCGTCAGGAAGTTAAGGTCCTTGTTGACTTCCTTCAGCGTTTCACCATTCTTTTTAACGATATATCCTTTAACAAGAGGGAAAGGAACCGCCGTGTTAGAACGTACGAAAACACCCCTTTCTGCATCATCGGTATATTTTACCGCCGATTGTGAAAGTGTGAGACGTACAGCTAAGTAGCCCGGGACGTTGACCCCAACTTTATCCGGATAAGTAAAGAGTGGCTCTGCGCCGGAGAATTTAATTCTAAGGACACAACCACGATAATCCGAAACATCGTCCTCGGAATCGCTTATAGAGCATATCTTAACCGGAATATTAGGTTTGTTATTGTAGGATACGCCTGCGAAGAGGAATTGTTGCGGATTAATCTTGTAAGGTCTGCGGAGTTCAACAGTAACCCAATCTTCGTTCTTCCAGTCGTCGGGTATAACCACATCCTGTTCGTAAACAGTTTCAGGCCCACCATTCAATATACTTATTTTCAGATCCTTTGTTTTTGACGTAGGTATAATGCTTACAGCCGAGATGTATACGGAAGAATTATCGTAATTCACCATTTCATCCGCACGGAACTTGGAATACAGTTGTATGTAGGGCGGTACGCCAAGTGACGGGTGACTAAGACGGCCAAATAGCAATTTGTAAGGCTTTAGATTGGAGGGATAGCCAAAGAGCGATATTTCTTGCAGGTTCCCCGGCTTCTTCCAGCTTACATCTACGCCACCACCCGGAACGGCAGTTACGCTGGCAGGCATTTCACGTTTTACCTCACCAAGGTAGGCTCCCATTTGTACCTTATCGGCATCACCAAAGGCATATTCATTTCCGTTGTTGTAGCCGTCGTCCGGGAACTTATCGCCACCATACATATAGCGTGCCTGAATAGCGTAAATGACGTGACCATTACCATTTGTGTTGCTTTGTGCATCGGCAACACTTTCACTATAGGAATTACCTGAAGTTACATCCTTACCATCCAAATATAGTCCGTTACGGAAAATACGATACTTAACGCTCCAGTTAGAAGGCAATTGCTCCGTAGAAACAGGCTCCCACGTTACGTTTACAGTTTTGGCATCCTCAGAAAGCATTACCTTCAGATCCTTAACCGCTTCCAAGGGACGCATGTTATCATTCCATGTGCCTTCCAGGGTTTCTTTTCCTTCCCCTACCGGATCAAGGAACGAATCCATAGAGAAAAGCGAACTTCCGTTTTGTTTGTATTTATCCCAGTGATAGTTCAATCTTCCGTATGAGTCGCTTGAACCACAACCTGGAGCGCCACCGGTAAGTGTGCCAACCAAAAGGTGGTTCTGATTGAATAGTCCGGAGCCGCTACTCCCGCCTTCCGTATCGCCCATATTGTAACTAAATACGAAGTGCGCGTTTGTTCCTCCGATGTATGTTCCATCATTCCATTTACCAATACGAATGTTCCCATCACAGATGGAGATTTTCTTTGAGTCTCCCATGGGATGATGAATTCCCACAACTTTATCGGGAATTTTGGACGAACGATCCCATCCGCTGTAGTATACGCGGAAAGTTTTGGGAACTTTTTTGTTGAGTTCCAAAAGAAGTCCGTCGCTTTTACCACTGATATCAATGAAACTACTCAAACGGCATCCCACCAAGGTACGACCGCGAGTTACCGCGATGCCGGCTTTACTACAGCCCGGCTTTTCGTAATGGAATGTGAACATCCATTTGTTCAAATCACTTTGAGGTACGTTAGACGCTCCGATACAATGCGCTGCCGAAATAATGTATGGCTTAAAGTCCTGAGCCGTATTGTTGATAAGCGTACCGGAACAAAGACCCATGTCTTTGCCTATTAACATCATTAATTGTGCAACGGCTGCTTTTTGTGCTTGCCACTCGTTTCCTTCAGGACAATTTACCTCAACTTGGCATGAGGGATCAGACTGATCTTCTCCGGGGTCTTTCTGGCCACGAAGATGATTAACTTCTAATCCGCGGAAAATGTATCCTATCCCTGAAATTTTGATTGAGGGAAGCAGGTTTTCACCGGCCGTAAGATAGGGGGCGAATTCCATAATAACCACATCTCCGGGCAGGGCTTCGTTTGCGAATTCGCCATGTTCCCGGTGTGTTGCGTGTGTATACGCTCCCAATACGTTTACACGATCGGGTGTATAGATAAATAGTTCGCCACTACCTTCGGGGATGAAGAAGTCATCGTAATAGAGCGTCATGCTCTTCGCTCCTTTCGATTCGATCCGTAGTGTGTATATGGTTTTCCCGTCTACGGTGCTTTTGCGTGCTTCTTTAATGAAGTCGATCTTTTGGTCTATTACTCTTCCTATTTGGAGCGGCTTTGTAGCAATTCCGTTGGAGGAAGAAGTTGCTGCCCACGTATTGGTACTGATGATATCTTCCGGGTTAAAATCCGGACGTACTCTTACTACGTTGGGTGTGAGCTCCCCACTACGCAACAAACTTGTGGTTGCTGCAAAGGATGGGGGGGTACCGCCAAAAGATTCCTGTGCCTGAGCCCTGAAAGCTCCCGGAAGCAGAATTCCCGCAACGGCAATCAGTGTAGCGAATAGCGATTTTGTTACTCTCATTGTTTTGTTCTCTTTATTGCAGTTCTTCTTTTATACTTAGTCTCAAACACAACAAAGGTAATGAATTGATAGAAATAATTCTTGAAGTTGGACAGTTTGCTATATTAACTCCTCCTATTTTCTTTTCTATTTTCGAAAAACGGAGATAAAAGCAAACGATTAATCAGCGGCCTTATCTGCCCTGAATGTGCGCTTCGTTTAGCCTTGCTGTGCCAAATAAAGCATTAGTGAGGCAAGCGATTCGGAGTCGTTCAACGAAGGAACCAGCATACATTTTTCTCCACCGAGAGTAGCGAATTCACTGCTCAATGTACAACCGATATCGTACACATTTTCCAGACAATCGACAAGAAATCCGGGGCATGCAACCAGTACTTTCTTATAGCCGTTCCGGAGCCAATCCTTAGGTGCTTCTTCCAGCATGGGACGGAGCCACTTGCGTCCCATTGCCGATTGAAAGTACAACTTTACGGGCGGATGATCTTTCGGAAGCCTTTCTGTTATAAGACGCATCGTTTCGCTGCACTGCTTGCGGTAGTTAAATCCGTTCAGACGCCCAAAGATCTGGTGGACGAGTGGGATACTATGATAACTAACGGCAATTAAATCGTATGAATCCTTAGCCAGTTCCGCGTTGATGGGTGCGGCTACCGCCTCAATATACCTATCGTTGTTGCCATAAGTGTGTACTGTGCGAATAGGCGTTTGTGGATAAATCCCCCTAACAAAACGCCTCACACCGCTGAGCGTGGCAATAGAACTACTATAGGTATGCTGCGGGAAAAGAGAGACGAGAATAATCGATTCAAATGGCCCGTCTGCAAGCAATTGTCGCCGTAGAGCGGAGAGCGCATCTACGTCCGAAGGCATCGTTGCAAGATAGATTCTACTGTCGTCCGTAGCGAGTCGCTCCATTTGGTTGCGGAGCCGTTCCCCATAGAGTCGCAACGGCAATTCTCCTCCGTATAGAGATGCCAATGCTTTGTATCGCTCTACTGCTGATAGAAGATGATCCGTAATAACATGCCGCTCAATGATGCGCTTGCGAATAAAGCTTGGTGCCGAAATTACGTTCGGATCGCCCAAGTAGCCTCTCAGATAATCGGCTACGGCTTCCGATGACGTATTGCTCGGAGTTCCGATGGAAATAAGGATTATTGCTTTCAAAAGATGGCAATGGTAGATGCAATTGTAAATCAGAAAGCCCGTCCCTTACACAAAGGAACAGGCGTACAGGGAACCTACCGGAAGATGGTAAATCCGGTAGCAATGAACCTCACATTAATACTCGTCCGATACGGAGAGTTTGGCTCTCCCTTTGGCACGGCGTGCTGATAATACGCGACGCCCGTTTGCCGTAGCCATACGACAACGGAATCCGTGTTTGTTCTTCCTTTTCCTATTGTGGGGTTGAAACGTTCTCTTCATGGTTATATATCTTTCGTCTACTTTTTTCTACCGGCTGCAAAGGTACAAATTATTTTTTAGTCTGATAATCCTGTTTCCTTGCTGCATTCGCTTATTCCGCTACGGAAAGAAATATCTGAAAAAGCACATGAACGTGCTTTCACTTCTTCACTTGTCACTAACATCGAATAAGTACATTCATTATTCCTTATTAAAGCAAAAGGTCGAATAATACCATTTAATATGTTATCTTTGCGTTGCGGCAATAAGCAATGTGAAAAGAGGTAGCATAAGTTTGCTTCTATTGTGCATTTATCATTGCTGTGAATGAATACATAAGTATATAGCTATACAATGAAAGAGGAAATTATTGCTCATGCAGTTCCAAATGGTAAGGGCGAATATTGTGTGCATCCCCTTTTGGAGCATCTGTTGGGCGTGGGGAAACTTGCTCAGAATTATGCCGAGCGGATCACCCCTTGCAAAGGAATCGGGCAAATTGGCTATTTGTTGGGTTTGTTGCACGATGTGGGTAAGTATCAGAAGGGATTTCAAAGATATCTTCGCAATGCGACCGGTCTTGAGCCGGGCGGATTAACAGAACGTACCCCGCACAGCCCTGCCGGAGCGCGTTATGTCAATGCTTTGAGAGAAAAAGAATGGGGAAAGACTCTTAACAAGATACTTTCGCTGTGCATTGCTGCCCATCACAGAGGACTATATGATGATCCGGCATGGCGCGAAATGATCAATTCCGTTGAAGTTAGGTCGAGAGAAAAGGCTCTACAAGAGGGCATTACGGGCGAAGTGGCACGTCTTAATGAATACATTGATGCTGTTTCTATTGCGGAAATTACTAAGGCTTTGTCCCAGATAGATGAGGAGGATTATCCTTTGTTGCTAAAAATGCTCTTTTCTTGCTTGGTTGATGCCGATTTTATCGATACGGAGCGTTTTATGTCGCCGGGTAAAAGTGTGGCGCGTCAGAGTGCAAAAGCTTCGTTAGAGCAAATGCGGGAGCGATTGGAAAAGTACATACCGCAATTTGATGGGAAGGGCCGGATTAATGAGGTGCGGACAATCTTTCTCAATCGGTGCCGTTCGCACGGGCGGGCGGCTTCTCGGGGAATCTATTCGCTCACGCTCCCTACTGGTGCTGGCAAGACGATTTCTTCAATGATGTGGGCGTTAGAGCATGCGATAGCACGTGGCTGTGAGCGTATTATATACGTTATCCCCTATACTTCTATCATCACTCAAACGGCTGAAACGTTTAGAGAAATCTTTGGCATGGATAATGTTTTGGAACACCATTCGGATATAGATGTAAGGGAGCAACCGGATGAAGTGCAAGAATACAATAAGTTGCTTACGGAAAACTGGGACTTTCCCCTTATCATTACTACGAATGTTCAGTTCTTTGAGTCGCTTTTCTCCAATCGGGTAGCTCGTTGTCGCAAATTGCACAACATATGTAATTCTGTAGTTGTCTTTGACGAAGCGCAGATGTTTCCTCCCGAATTGCTCAATCCGATGTTGCAAATGCTTCAGAGCCTTAACTATTCTTTCCGAACAGAGTTACTTCTCTGTACGGCAACGTTGCCCATTTTCGACAAAGATTTATCCAATAAAAACAGAGATGGGCAAAACTTCTTTTGCTTTGAAGAGCCTATAGAAGAGGTTGTTCCTTATGATGCCGAGCTCTTCGCTGCTTTTGATAAAGTTACGTATCTCTGGTCTCCGCTAAAACTATCTACTGATGAACTCGCCGAGCATTTGTTACAGAATGATAGCTTTCTCTGCATCGTGAATAGCCGTAAGGACGCAGCTCGGATATATGCTTCACTGAAAGAGCGTTATAAAGGCGATGACTTGATCCATTTATCGCGTCGAATGTGTGCCCTTCACATACAAAACCGGCTCAAAGAGATAAAGGAACGACTTCGTTCAGGGCAATCCGTCAAGGTAATTAGCACACAATTGGTAGAGGCGGGGGTAGATCTCGATTTTCCAGTGGTATATCGTGCCATGGCGGGTTTAGATTCAATTATGCAGGCCGCAGGGCGCTGTAATCGCGAAGGGCGGATGCCGGTACCAGGAAAGGTATATATCTTTCGTTTAACAGAAGAGAGAAATGCTAATGGCGAGCTGGGTTTGGCTCAAGGCTCACTGGAGGATATGGTGGATCAGCTGGTACGTTCAGGCACGCCACAACAAGCCGATATTGAGCATTACTACAGAAGTTTCTACAGCAAGGTGAGAAATTTTGATGCGAAAGGCGTTGCTAAGTTACTTTGGGGCGATGAAGACGATCAAGAAGAGAGAATCCGTTCATTGCGTTTTGATTACGAAAAAGCGAGCGATCAGTTTAAGTATATAGAAGATCATACAAAACAGATCGTGGTTCCCTATGGCAAGGAGGGAAAAGAACTAATAGAAAAAATCCAACACAACGTTCCTTTAAGAAGGAACGATTATCGCTTGCTGCACCGGCTTTCGGTAGGTATTTATGAAAAGGATTACTTAACTTTGGGCAAAAGTATATTATCGGATGGTAATGGCATACTTTACTTAACGGATGAGCAGTATTACAGCAACGATATAGGTATAGATATCGCTAATATGAATTCAGAACTTTTGATAGTATCAGATGGAAGAGAGCAATAAAAAGATTTACACGGATAAAGAATATTGCCTGCATGTGTGGGGGCCTTTTGCCTGCTTCACACGGCCCGAAATGAAGGTGGAACGGGTTAGCTATGATGTGATTACGCCTTCAGCGGCGCGAGCAATCTTTCAGGCTATTTTTTGGAAACCTGCCATACGATGGGAAGTAACTAAAATAGAGGTACTTGCCCCCATTAAGCGGTTTGCCATTAAGCGTAACGAGGTGGCTTCCATTATGGGCAAAGGCAGCAAAGGAATAGACATAACAGCGGATCGGCGGCAACGCGCTTCTTATATTTTGAGGAATGTAGACTATCGCATTTACGCAAAGATGATTTACATTCCGCTAAAGAATCGCTCGCTTGAGTGCCAAAAATACTACTTGGAGAAATATACCGATGACAAAAGGGCAGCAGAGAGTCCCGCAAAGTACCAGGAAATATTTGAGCGAAGAGCTAATAAGGGGCAGTGCTTTACGATGCCTTACTTAGGGTGCCGTGAGTTTGCTTGTTCCTTTGAATATGTCGATTTGCATAATCCGAAAGTTCCCTTGGAGCCGAAGCCTATACAAGAAAGCAGAGACTTAAGCATAATGCTTTACGATATGGATTTTGAAGAGGATGAGAAGTGTCCTCCTGCAATGTTTTACCATCCGGAGATGGTAAACGGTGTAATCATGGTTCCTCCACGGGATAGTAACGAAATACTGAGATGATCTTACAGGCATTATACCAATATTACGAAGCTATGCTCAAGGCCGAGCGTATAGCTGCGCCCGGATTGGAAGAAAAGCCCATTCGCTGGATAATTGTCATTAAGGAAGACGGTTCTTTTGTACGAATAGAGGATCGTAAAGACTATAATGATAAAAAGAGTAAAGGACAGAACTTTCTCGTTTGTGCCGGGAAAAAGCGTAGTGGCATATGTCCACCCGCACAACCTTTTTGGGATAATCGCAAGTATATCTTAGGTTTTGAAGAGGGGGCTGAGGGCATATCTCCTTGTATGGATCGGCTTGAATCCTTTAAGGCTCTAATGAACAATATATCAGAGCTTTATCCTCAAAACAAAAGCTTTAAAGCGGTCTGCAATTTTTACCAAAAATATTGTGGAACAGTAGTAGCCTTACCGGAGGATGCTCATACAGATCAAATTTCATCGGAGGATTGGATTACCTTCCAACTGCAGGGTGATACGGAATTAGTTGCTACACAGAGCGATGCGTATCACTACGCTACTCAGAGCAATGAATCGGAGGAAAAGAACGGTATATGCCTAATTACCGGAGAAAAGAAGCCTTTGGCAGCTTTTCATGCCCGAATCTTAGCTCCCGGTTCCCAGTCAGGAGCTACTATTGCCAGCTTTAACGATGCTGCCTATCTATCCTACGGTAAAAAACAGGGAGAAAATGCTCCTATATCCAAATATGCTTCGTTTGCTCATACAACGGCACTTAATAATCTCTTGAAAAACGAGAATACACATTACTTTCTCGGCGATATCAGCTATGTGTTTTGGAATTCTGACGTAGCTAATGATGAGATTAACAGTACATTCCGAACTGTGACCTTTGGAATGAACAATAAGGATGAGGATGTTGAGGAACCATCTGAAACAGAAGGGGATGAACCGAGAAAACGGAGAAGAAATAAAAAAGCAAAAGCACCCAATCCGTTACAAGATAACTTTAAGGTACTGGAACAATTTAAAACTATACGTGGCGATCGCGGCAAAGCCCTTCATAACGATGATACACGGCATTTCTACGTTTTAGGTATTACTGCCGGAGGACGTATTGCCATAAAGTATTGGCAACAAGGTACCATTGCGGAGATCTTTGACAATACGTACCAACATCTTGTCGATATGAATATCGTAAATTGGGAAAATGTGGGAAGTGAGGAAAATCCTCCCTTACGTTCCCTTTATGGTATAGTGAAAACCGTCTCCACTCCAACTAAGTCAGGGAATTTTGAGGCTAATTTGATCCAAGGCATTGTGGAGAGTATTCTAACCGGAATGCCCTATCCCTTAACGCTCCAGCAAGCTTGTATCAACAGAATCACTGCTGAGCACACCATTACGGAGCTACGTGCCGCCATCCTCAAAGCTTGTATAAATCGCAAAATAAGAAAAGCAAACAATAATCACATTACAGAACTCAAAATGGCATTAGACAAGGAAAACACCAATAGCGCCTATGTAACAGGGCGTCTCTTTGCCGTATTGGAGCAGATTCAAAGCGCATCGCTCGGCAAAGGGGTAAATGCTACTATTCGGGATCGCTTCTACGGAAGTGCCTCTACACGCCCCAATACGGTTATGGGTAGGCTCATTGCGTTATCCAACCATCATTTGGCAAAGCTGCGCAAGGATAAACCCGGATTGGCTATCCATTTCGAAAAACAATTGGAAGAACTTTTTGCGCTGTACGAAGCAAATGTGCCCGTATTTCCGGCGGTATTTTCGTTAGACGAACAAAGTATCTTTGCTGTGGGCTATTACCATCAAAAGGCTTTTCGGGAGCAGAAAGCGGACGAAACCGATGATAAACAGAACGAATCAACAGAAAAAGAACTATTTTAATTATATAGCTTTATGGATAATAACATAGTTAAAAACCGGTACGACTTTGTACTTCTCTTTGACGTTAAGGACGGCAATCCCAATGGAGATCCCGACGGAGGCAATCTTCCCCGTGTAGACCCCGAAACGGGTCAGGGGCTGGTAACGGACGTATGCATCAAGCGCAAAGTGCGCAATTACGTGCTGATGACGCAAAAGGCGGATATCTTTGTTAAAGAAAATGCTATTCTCAACGATGCCATCAACGATGCCGTTAAGGAAGCTACCGGTCAGGATGCCAAAACAAAGAACAGCACCGATCGGAACAAGGCTCGCGCACTGATGTGCCAACGATTCTACGATATCAGAGCGTTTGGGGCTGTTTTATCTACCGGAAACAATGCCGGTCAGGTACGCGGTCCTATCCAATTCACTTTCGGGCGTTCCATCGATCCGATATTCCCGCACGAACATACCGTAACTCGTATGGCTGCCACCGACGAAAAAGAGGCCAAAAGCAATGAAGAAGCTGATGACAAAGGCGGTAATCGTACTATGGGACGCAAAGCCACTGTGCCTTACGGATTGTACAAAATGTATGGGTTCGTTACGCCTCATTTTGCGGAGGACACCGGATTTACCGAGGAGGATTTGAAGCTTTTCTGGAAGGCACTCAAAGGAATGTTTGATGTGGATCATTCTGCCGCACGTGGATTAATGTCGCTGCAAAAGCTGATTATTTTCAAACATAGCTGTAAGTTGGGGAATGTGCCTGCACACGAGCTTTTTGAACGGGTCTCCGTTGTGCGCAAAGCGGATGTTGCTTGTGCCCGTTCCTTTGAGGATTATGAGGTAACGATCAACGAAGAAGGCTTAGACGAAAATATAGAGCCCATCATAATGTAACCTTCCGATAAAGCAAAAACAGAGAACGTCTTTCCGGTGAGAGCGTTCAATCCGTCCGAACTATTCGGCGCGAACGATCCGTGGCAATGTGGGGAAAGAGTTTACTTACGCTTGGATATGAGCCGTCTGTACGTCGTCTTAAAGTCGGCGTAGCAGATGGTTCGTTTGTTAGGAATAAAGCTCGTCCGCAAAAGGTATATAAGTCTCCTTCGGAAGTTATATACCTTTCAAACGAGAGGTATATACCTATTGCTCAAGAGGTATATACCTTTTGGGAGCGAAAGGGTATAGGGGTATAAATCCGCCTGTAGTGAGGTATGGAAGTGACAAAGTGCGATAAGAACGAAGATGCGTTGATGCTCTCCGGCATTCAGCACTTTCTCTTCTGCCCCCGCCAGTGGTATCTGATTTACGTAGAGCAGATTTGGGTTGAAAATCACCTTACCGTGGCCGGATCTATTATGCATCAACGCGCGGACGAACGAGGCTATCCCATAGCGCGCAACGGAATTGTCCGCCTCAACGCATTACCCATTCGTTCTACGCTGCTGGGGCTCTACGGCGTGGCGGATGTGGTGGAGCTGCATGCCGTTGCCGAGGGGACGGAGGGCGCATTCTACTATCCGCATTACCGCACGCTAATGAAGGCGGTTCCCATTGAGTACAAGCACGGGAAACCGAAGCAAGATGATTGCGATGCGGTGCAGTTGGCTGCTCAGGCCATGTCGCTTGAGGAGATGTGGCACACCTCTGTTCCCGTAGGTTATCTCTTTTACGGCGAAACAAGGCACCGGCTCACCGTTCAAATTGACGAACGGTTGCGAAACGAAACACGGTGCATAGCCAAGCAGATGCACAAAGCCTTTACCTCTTTTGAGCCCATTATGCCGGTGAAAAAACCGGCTTGTCGCTCCTGTTCTCTAAAGGATCAATGTATGCCCGCTATTGTGGGCACAAAGTCGGTACGGAACTATCTACTAACGAATAAGTTATTCGATTGAAGTGAGAAAGTTACTCAATACGCTTTATGTGCTTACCCCCGAAAGTTATCTGCGCAAAGATGGGGAAAATGTGGTGGTAGAGGTGGACGGCGAAGAGCGGTTTCGTTGCCCGATACATAACCTTGAAGGTATCGTAACATTCACCTATTCAGGCGCTTCCTGCGGCGTGGTTATGCTTTGCGCCCAATATGGCGTAAAGATTAGCTACATGACTCCTTCCGGTAAATTCGTAGGAAGCTTTTACGGCCCGATAAAGGGCAACGTATTATTACGCCGCGCGCAATACCGAATGGCGGATAACCCGCTACAGAGCAAGGAAATTGCCGCTTGCTGCGTAGCTGCCAAAGTGCACAACCAACGAGCCGTTTTGCAGCGTTTTTTGCGCGATTATCCGCAACAGGAGCCAATCCACTCCACTTTTGTGGATGCCATTGATACGCTCAGTGCCGTAACGAAAAAGCTCTCCGCAGTGAGTAGTTGCGACGAAGTGCGTGGTATTGAAGGCGATTCGGCACGAATTTATTTTGGGCTGTTCCATACGCTTTTGTTAAACGACAGCTTTGTTTTCGTTTCAAGAGTAAAGCATCCGCCAACAGATCCTATCAATGCGTTACTTTCGTTCTTCTATTCGTTGCTTTCGCATGAAGTGCGTAGTGCCTTGGAAGCAGTGGGTTTGGACCCTTATGTAGGTTTTTTGCATGCCGATCGCCCGGGGCGGCATAGCCTTGCCCTTGATCTGATGGAGGAATTACGAGCCTATGTGGTTGATCGCTTTGTACTTACGTTGGTAAATCGCCGTCAGATTGCTCCAAGTGATTTTATTGAACAGGCTGAACAGAGCGTAATGCTCAAAGAGCCTGTCCGTAAGACACTTATCGGGTTATGGCAAAAACGCAAACGAGAAGTTATAACACACCCCTTTACACGGGAGAAAATGGAACTGGGCTTGCTTCCCTACGTTCAGGCACAACTGTTTGCGCGCTTTGTTCGTGGGGATTTGGATGGATATCCGCCCTTTTTAATGACTTGACTATGTACGTACTGATAACTTACGATGTGCAAACATCCGATGCCTCAGGAGCTAAACGGTTGCGCAAAGTGGCACGTTTGTGTCAAAATAAAGGGCAACGTGTGCAGAACTCCGTATTTGAGTGTAGCCTCAGTTATGCCGAACTTTTGCAGTTGCGCGCGGATATAGATGCAGTAATTGATGCTTCGGTGGATAGTATACGCATCTATCAATTAGGAAAGAACTACCATTCTCATATGGATACCCTTGGAGTGGATAAATCGTTCGATATCGAAGGCGAACTGCTCGTTTAAGGCCAAAACGTCAAAAAAGACATGTGGTACGATATGTTAGGATACACTTTAATACGTTTCGATACACTTTGATACGTTAGGATACACTTTGATACAGTTTAATACAATTGGGGTATGTGGCATGTTGTACCTTTGCAGCGTTCTTTATAGGAATAGGCGGTAGCCCGGGCGAAGCAAGCGTGCTTTCTACAGCGTTACCAAATGCCATACTATGGGAGCAGCGTTCTTTGACATATTGAAATAGGCAAGGGGAATTCCGCGAGCAGGAGGCTCTTTTTGGGGTGATTTCTACGAACTAATATGGTGGGTAAAATATATCTTTGTGCATAACCATAGCAAAAGCACGGAAGTACTTTGTGTAATAGGGTGTGGCCCTATGAGCACGAAGCGCTACTTGCGAACCTGATGCGTGCATTGAATCGGCGAAAGATTCGCGGAGTAGACCTAATAACGGTTATAAGCCTGAAGGCCTCTATTCACCGGTGCAAAAAGCTTTCCCGAATTACGGTTCGCGAAATGCCCTTTGAAGTATTGATAAATAAAGGTACCTTTGCGGAGTAAGTCGCTCCCCGCTCGGGGAGCGTGAGTTGAAACACACCATACGTCGGCTCAAAGATATTCGATTGTGTCGCTCCCCGCTCGGGGAGCGTGAGTTGAAACCGTT